>CAKPLV010000024.1 GCA_934167735.1 uncultured Clostridia bacterium
TACCATTATATAAAATTTCGTAATTAGTATCCTCGTAATCATTTTCTTTAGTATCAGGATTGTATCCATATCCATTACAAAATTCTGGTTTTATTCTTGTTATTCTTACTGTCTTTGTTGGCAAATTATCTAGTGTTAAGTCTGCTGTTGATCCATCATTTATTATTTCATAATCAAATAAATCTTTTGGAGCTATATCATCTTCATTTACATCAGCATCATATGCCGCATTATCTGCATATTCTTTTTTTACATTCAAATTTGCCTCTGCTTTTCTTTTTTCCTTTGGAAATATTATATATGTTGGAAATGTTGTTTCATTTTCTGCATACACATCTGACCTTTTCTCATCTTCATTTATTTGATCTGCTATCATTTTTGGTGTTATTCCAGATGTACTTCCATTGTTTTTGGATATTACACTTCCAATTGCAACTGATACAAGTTCTTCTACTTTAGCTTGTTCTGTTGCTTCTTTTGCATTTTTTGCTTGGCTTATTACTCCATTTTCTCCTGTTAGCATTGCTATGCTTATTCCTGCTAATATTAATAGTACTACAATTGTAACAACTAATGCTATTAATGTTATACCTTTTTCTGTATTTTTTCTCATACTCAATTCTCCTTTAAAATTTTCTCACTTGTATATTATCATTAAATGTTTATTTTTTCAATTCAAATGTTTCTTAGCACTAACACGTATCTATACTCGTGCAATGTTTTCGTGGTTTTATTACATTTATATTTCTTTTTTATGACATCAAAAAAGGACTTCTGAAATCATTCAGAAATCCTTTTTAAATTATTTTATAATACTATAAAAATTATCAAATTCATAATTTCTTTCTCTGAAAAAAGATATTATTTGAGGTAACGCTTCTGCTGTGGCTTTTTTTGTTCCTGCATCATGCATTAGAACTACTACACTATTTTTAGTAACTTCTTTTTCAAGTTCTGCTAAAAATTGTTCTGTAGTTGTATTTCCTGCTGCATCTGATGTTAAAGCATTCCAGTCAACATGTAATATATCATTTTGTTCTAATAATACTGCCGCTTCTTTCTTTATGCTTGCATATTTTCCACCATAATACCCTCCAGGAAATCTAAATAAGTGTGGATTATAATTCTGTTCACCAATTGCATTTCTTATTGCAACTAATGTTTTATTATATTCATCTAATACATCTTGTGGTGAAGCATATATTTGAGAATATACATGTGAATATCCATGTATTGCAAGATAATGTCCTTCTTCATATTCTCTTTTTGCTAGTTCAGGATATAATTCAACTCTACTACCTAACAAGAAAAATGTAGCTTTGATATTTTCTTGTTTTAGAGTATCTAATATTGATGTTGTAACTGTTTGAGATGGTCCATCATCAAATGTTAAAAATACTCTTTTGGTGTCTGATTTATATAAGTTAGCCATATTGTTTTTTCCCTCATCTGTTAATTTAGGCATTCTTGCTTTTCTCTCTGCTTCTCTTTGAATTCTCTTTTGTTCATTTATTTCTTGCATTTTTATTTCAGCTTGCTGAATGATCTTAGCATATTCTGAATAAACATTATTCAAACATCTAATTTCATAAATTTCTTTTACTACAACAAATAATACTATTAAAAACATAACTATAATTATTGTAATCATTATATTTTTTATATTATTGTATTTTCTCCTTACAGATATCAAATCCATCTCTTCACCTTTATTTCAAATATTCTAATTCCTCTACCATATCTTTTCTCATAAATAATGGTTTTCCTTTTTCAACAACTTTTACATTTTCCAATTTATCATATTGTTTTAAACTTTCCCATGTTTGTAAATTTTCTGAAATTCCTATTTGTTCAAGTAAGTCTTTTGCTGTATCTTCCATTATTGGTAATAACATTATTCCTATTTTTCTTATATTTTCTATAAGATGATACATACTTGATTCTAGTTTTTCATTTTCTTCATTTTTATATAATTCCCATGGTCTTGTTTCATCTATATATTTGTTTGTTCTTGATATTAAAATCCATAATTCTTGTAAAGCATTTGTTAAGTCATATTTATCCATTAATTTTTCAACTTTTTCAATTTGATTTTGTGTAAATTCTTCAAATTCTTTGTCAACTTCATTTGGTGTTCCATTATATTCTGGTACTTTACCTTCAAAATATTTGTTAACCATTGAAACTGTTCTATTTACTAAATTTCCTAAATCGTTACACAAGTCTGAATTATATCTTTCTACAAATGATTCTGGTGTATATAATCCATCTTGTGATTCTTGCATTTCACGTAATAAGAAATATCTTGTTGCATCTAATCCATATCTACTTATTAGTTTTTCTGGATATACAACATTTCCTTTTGATTTTGACATTTTACCATCTTTCATCATAATCCAGTTGTGTACTAGAATTTTCTTTGGCAATGGTAAGTCTAATGCCATTAAAAATATTGGCCAATATATTAAATGAAATCTTGCAATATCTTTACCAACTATTTGTAAATCTGCTGGCCAATATTTTTTAAATAATTCATCATCATCTGACATGTATCCTAATGCTGTTAAATAGTTAACTAATGCATCTAACCATACATATACAACGTGTTTTGGATCACTTAAAACTTTAATTCCCCAATCAAATGTTGTTCTTGTAACACATAGATCTTCTAATCCTGGTTTTATAAAATTGTTTATCATTTCTGTTTTTCTATATTCTGGTTGAACAAAATCTGGATTTTCATCATAATATTTTAAAAGTTTATCTGCATATTTTTTCATATTGAAGAAATATGCTTCTTCTTTCATTACTTTTACATCTCTACCACAGTCTGGACATTTTCCATTAACTAATTGAGTTTCTGTAAAATAAGTTTCACATGGTACACAATACCATCCAGAATATTCTCCTTTATATATATCACCTTGTTTTAGGAATTTGTCAAATATCTTTTGAACTACTTGCTCATGTCTTGGTTCTGTTGTTCTTATGAAATAGTTGTAATCTATTTTCATTGTTTTCCATAGATCTTTGGCCATCTCTGCCATTCCATCAACATATTCTTGAGGTGTTTTTCCATTTTTTTCTGCAACTTCTTGGATTTTTTGTCCATGTTCATCTAATCCTGTTAACAAAAATGTATCATAACCTCTAATTTTTTTATATTTTGCTATTGTATCAGCTAATGTTGTTGTATAAGCTGTTCCAATATGAAACTTTCCACTTGGATAGTAAATTGGTGTTGTTACATAAAATTTGTTTTCCATTTAAAATCCTCCTTATATTATAATATCTCTTTTTAATAATCCTTTTTCAATTGTTGCAATACCTATAAATTTATTACTTTCATCATATATTTTATACACATCATCTATATCTTCATATGATAACATTACTCCATTTAATAGTAAATTAATTTTATGATTATTTAATTTTATACTTTTCTTATTTACGAAGAAATCTTCTAATGATATTAGTTTTTCATTTATCTTATCCAATTCATCAATTTTTATTGCATTTTCAATTTTAAATTCTCCAACTTTTTCTCTTTCAAGTTCTTTCATGTATCCAACATTGTTTAATCTTTCTGCAATGTCTTCACATAATGATCTAATATATGTTCCTTTTGAACATTTAACTTCAAATTCAATACATTTTTCTTCATTGTTAATATTTATTAATTTCATATCATAGATTTCTATTTTTCGAGGTTCTATTTTTACCTCTTGATTTTTTCGTGCATATTCATATAATTTTTTACCATTTACTTTTATAGCTGAATATATAGGTGGAATTTGTTCTTGTTTTCCAATAAAACTTTCTAAAACTTTTTTAACATTTTCTTCTTTTAATGTTTCACTATCAACATCTCTTTTTTCTATGATTTCTCCTTCAATATCAGCTGTTGACCTTTTTTCTCCTAATTGAAGAATTGCTTTATAAGTTTTATCATGATTTATCAAATATTTTGAAAGCAATGTTCCTTTTCCTATAAGTATAGGTAATACTCCTGTTGCATTAGGATCTAATGTTCCAGTATGTCCAACTTTTTCATGAACTGTATTTTTTATTTTGCTTACTATATCATGTGATGTACAATTTTTAGGCTTATTTATTATTATTATTCCATCCATAATAACTCCATTATTTTATTTCTTGTTTTACTACATTTACTATTTTTGCTTTGGCTTGTTCTAAATTGCCACTAACAAAACATCCAGCAGCTCTTGGGTGTCCTCCACCACCTAATAGAAAAGCTATATCAGACACATTTATTTTGTCTTTTGAACGTAATGAAATTTTAAATCCATTTTTTCCTTCTTTTTCTTTAAGTAGTATTGCAACTTCAACATCTTCAATGTCTCTTATTGATTCAACAAGACCTTCATCATCTCCAACTTGTGCGTCGAATTTTTTCTGATCTTCTACTGTTATATATGAAACCCCTACTTTTCCTTTTTCAAGAAATTCTACTCTATCATATATTAGTTTTGTTAATTCAAAATTTGCTTTAGATTTTGTTCTTAATACTTCTTGGCATATTTTTGAAATATTTACACCTTTTCTAAGTATTTCTGCAGCAAATTCAAATGTTTCTGGTGTAACTCCAGAATATTGGAATCCTCCTGTATCTGTAATAATCCCTGTAAGTATACATGTTCCAATGTCTTTATGAATTTCTATTCCAAAATATTCAAACATTCCAATTAATACTTGGCAACATGCTGGTGAAACTGGATTTACATAGTTTAAATCAGCAAACATTGCATTTACAGAATGATGATCTATTTCTATTGTTTTTTTAGCTGTTTCAAAATATTCTTTTGCTCCAACTAATCTTTTTAAATCTGAACAATCAACAGAAATTGCTAAATCATATTGTTTGATTTCACTTTCTTTTTTTATTTTTTCTGATTTTGGTAAAAATCTAAATTCTCTTGGATATTCTGGAATTATAACATCAGCTTTTTTATCAAATTGTTCTAAAGCATGCATAACTGCTAAAGAACTTGATACTGCATCACCATCTGGTGATTCATGTGTTAATATTACAATTTTTTCAGCCTTCTTTATTTCTTCTAATATTGTATCTAATGTCATTTTATTTCTCCTCTAACAATTAATCTTCTTTTTTAACATCTTTCATTATTTCATTTAAAATACTATCAATTCTTGCACCATATTCAAGTGAATCATCTAATTCAAATACTAATTCAGGTGTATTTCTTAAATTTATTTTTTTTGCAAGTTCTGATCTTAAGAAGCCTGATGATTTTTTCAAACCTGCTAAAGTTTCTTTTGTATTTTTTGAATTTAATATACTAACAGAAACTTTTGCATATTTTAAATCTGGTGTTACTTTAACTTTTGTTACACTAACCATCCCTGTAACACTAGGTTCTTTTAAATTATAGCTTATTATTTGGCTTAATTCTCTTTTAAATTCTTCATCAATTCTTCCTTGACGATTATTATTTTTAGGCATTTTAATTCCTTTCTATTATTTCAAGATAGTCTTTTAAAGACTATCTTGATAATAAATTATCTTTTTATTTCTTCTAAGATATATGCTTCAATAATATCTCCTTCTTTGATATCATTGTATTTTTCAATTTGAATTCCACATTCATATCCTTTTGAAACTTCTTTTGCATCATCTTTAAATCTCTTTAATGAAGCAAGTTTACCTTCATGAATAACAACATTATCACGTATTACTCTTACTCCTGCATTTCTTTCAAGTTTTCCATCTATTACATATGCACCAGCAATTGTACCAACATTTGAAATTTTGAATGTTTGTCTTACTTCTGCATTTCCTATAACATGTTCTTCATATTTTGGTGCTAACATACCTTTCATTGCTGCTTGAACATCATCAAGTGCTTGATATATTACAGAATATTGTTTGATTTCAACATCTTCTTTATCTGCAATATCTTTTGCATTTGGCATTGGTCTAACATTAAATGCTATTATAATTGCATTTGATACTTTTGCAAGTGTAACATCTGATTCTGTAACAGCTCCTGTTGCTGAGTGTATAACTTTAACTCTAACTTCTTCATTTGACAATTTTTCCATTGATTGTTTAATTGCTTCTACAGAACCTTGTACATCTGCTTTAACAATTAAGTTAAGTACTTTTAGATTTCCTTCTTCCATTTGTTGGAATAAATTATCTAATGTTACTTTAGAATTTGCATTTATTGCTTTTTCTCTTTCTTGACGTTTTCTCTTTTCTATTAAGTGTTTAGCTGTTTTCTCATCTTTTACTTCGTAGAATATATCTCCAGCTTGTGGAACTTCTGTTAAACCAGTGATTTCAACAGGTGTTGAAGGTCCAGCCACTTTAACTTTTTTACCTTTTTCGTCTGTCATTGTTCTTATTCTACCAATTGATGATCCTACAACAATTGTATCTCCAACGTCAAGTGTTCCTCTTTGTACTAACATTGATGCAACAGCACCTTTGTTCTTATCAAGCCTTGCTTCAATAACAACACCTTTTGCTTGTTTGTGTGGATTTGCTTTTAATTCTAATACATCTGCTTCTAGTAATACCATTTCAAGTAATTGATCTATATTTTGATGTTGTTTTGCTGAAATTGGTACAAATATTGTCTCTCCACCCCATTCTTCAGGTACTAATTCATATGTCATTAATTCTTGTTTTACTTTATCTATGTTTGCATCTGGTAAGTCAATTTTGTTTATTGCAACAATTATTGGAATTCCAGCTGATTTAGCATGGTTTATTGCTTCTACTGTTTGAGGCATTACCCCATCATTTGCAGCAACAACTAATATTGCAATATCTGTTATTTGTGCACCTCTAGCTCTCATTGCAGTAAATGCTTCATGTCCTGGTGTATCTAAGAATGTAATTTCTCTATCATTTACTTTAACTTTATAAGCACCTATATGTTGTGTTATTCCTCCAGCTTCTCCTTCAATTACATTTGTTCTTTTTACAGCATCTAGTAATGATGTTTTTCCATGGTCTACGTGTCCCATAACAACTACAACTGGTGGTCTAACTTCTAGATCTTCTTCTTTATCTTCAGAGTCATCAAATAATATATCTTCTTCTGTTACTGTTTCTTTTTTGTTTACTTTTACTCCAAATTCGTCTGCAATTAATGCTGCTGTATCAAAATCTATTTCATTGTTTATTGTTGCCATAATTCCATATCCTAATAGTTTTTTGATAACTTCTGCTGTTGTTTTCTTTAATTCTGCAGCAAAGTCTTTAACAGTAATACTTTCTGGTATAGTTATTTCTTCTAGTTTGAAGATTTTTTGTTTTGTTCTTTCTTCATCTTTTCCAGTATTCTTTTTCTTACCTTTTTTTCCTCTTTGTGTTGTTAAATCATAATAATCTAACATTCCACCTTCTTGATCATCAAACATATTAGATAATCTATCTGTTCTTTTTAATCCTTTTAATTTTAATTCGTTTATATCTCCGCTTTGGTTGTTTTTTCTTGATTTATTATTCTTTTTGTTTGATCTGTTTTCTTCAAATTTGTTATTTTCTTTTTGTTTGTCAATTGATTTGTTATATTCTCTAGCTGGCTCTTTTTCAACTGTGTCAACAGCCATAATATCTTTAATATTTCTTTCTATTCCTCTTTCATCTAATGGTCTATTTCCACCAAATCTTTGATTTCCATTTGGTCTATTATTTCTGTTATCAAATCTATTATTTGAATTGTTTTTGTTATAACCATTGTTATTATTGTTTTTATTAAAGTTATTATTTCTGTAGTTATTGTTGCCATTGTTGTTACCATTATTATTGTTATTTCTGTTATTAAATTTATTGTTTCTATTTTGATAGTTACCATTATTGTTACTATTGTTGTTATTATAATTATTGTTTCTGTTTTGATAATTATTATTTCTGTTTGATTGTCTATAATCTCTGTTTTGATTTTGATTATTGTATGTGTTTTCTCTTTTCTTTTCTACTACTTTTACTGTTGCCACTTCTTCTTTCTTTACCTCAACATCCATTTTATTTTCTTTTTGTTCAACTTTTACTTCTTCAACTTTTTCTTCTTTTTTGTCTTCTACTTTCTTTTCTGGTTGAACTTCTTTTTTATTATCTTTTTTGATTCCAAATAACTCGTCAACTGTCATTGGTTTTGAAGGTTTATTTCTATATACTAAATTGTAATCTTTGTTTTGTTTTCTTTCTACAAATCCTATATTGTTTTTCTTTTCTTCTTTTTTAACAGCTTCTTTTGGTTGGTGATTTTCATCTGCTATTATAACTTCTCTTCTTATGATAACAGGTGAATCATTTTTTTCAACCTTTTTTTCTTGTTTTTCGTTATTTACTTTTTTATTGTCTTTTTTCATATTTTTAGCCATTTCCTTTATTCTATCTATATCCTTATCTTCAACTGCACTTAAATGGCTTTTTGCTTCGACATTTAATTTTTTTGCAATCTCTAAAACTTCTTTACTGGTTAAGCCTAATTCTTTTGCTATATCATATATTTTTGTCTTACCCAATAACATCACCCCCAACTTTTTTTATTATATTTTGAATTTCTAGATATATTTCATCACTTATTGTTGTTTCAAGTGCTTTTTCTAATTTCTTTGTTTTCTTTGCTTTCTCTAAACAACTTTCATTATAACAAATATATGCTCCTCGTCCTGATTCTTTTCCGTTTTTATCTATTTTTATTTCATTTTCTTTATTTCTTACAATTCTTAATAACTCATTTTTATTTTTTTGTGTTCTACATATAACACAACTTCTTTGTGGTATTTTTTTCACTATTACCTCCTATAAGATTATTCTTCACTGTCTTCATTTTGAGTTTCTTCTTGTTTTTCTTCTAGCATTTTTCTGAATTGTGATTCAGATTTTATGTCTATTTTCCATTCTGTAAGTTTTGCTGCTAGTCTTGCATTTTGTCCAGCTTTACCTATTGCTAATGATAATTGATCATCTGGTACAATAACTTGTGCAAATCTTTTTTCTTCATCAATATCAACTGCCATTATTTTTGCTGGTAATAATGCTGATGAAATATAAATACTTGGATCTGGATTCCATTCTATAACATCTATTTTTTCTCCATGTAATTCATTTATAACATTTTGTATACGAATTCCTTTTTGTCCAACACATGATCCAACTGGGTCTATGTTTTCATTTGAAGAATATACTGCTACTTTACTTCTTAGTCCTGGATCTCTTGAAACACTTTTTATTTCTATTAATCCTTCATATATTTCTGGTATTTCAAATTCTAGTAATTTTCTTACAAAGTCTGGATGTGTTCTTGATACTATTGCTTGAGGTATTCCTTTTTCTCCTCTTTCGACATCTACAACATATCCTTTGATTTTGTCATTTACCTTATATGTTTCTGTTGGTATTTGATCTTTTGTTAACATTATTCCTTCTAGTTTTCCTAAATCTAATACAACTATATGTTTGTCTGCTTTTTGTACTAATCCTGTAACTATTTCTCCTTTTCTTTCATTGTATTCGTTAAATACTAGATTTCTTTCTGTTTCTCTTAATTTTTGAATAATTACTTGTTTTGCTGTTTGTGCTGCAATTCTACCAAAATCTCTAGGTACTATTTCAACTTCTACTGTATCTCCTAAATTTAAGTCTTTGTTTATTTTTCTTGCTTCTTCTAATGAGATTTCTAGTGCATCATCATTTGCTTTTTCCATTACTTCCTTTATTGCAAATACATGTGTTGCACCTGTTTGTTCATCCATTTTTACATCAACATTTTCTAATGCATCAAAATTTCTTTTATATGCTGTTACTAATGCTGATTTTATTGA
>CAKPLV010000025.1 GCA_934167735.1 uncultured Clostridia bacterium
GTTACTTCTGTTATTGCTGGTGTATGTGTATTTGTTATTGTTGTTCCATTGATACTTGTAGTATATTTATCTACTGAAACTTCTTTAACAGTATATTCTATTTCTGTTCCATGGTTTTTATATTTTGGTAAGTTTGTAAATGTATGTTTCCAATCTCCTTTTGCATCTGCTGTTATTGTTGCTTCAGCTACTTTTGTTCCATCTGCATATAAGTTTACTGTTATTTCTGTTGGTCTTACTCCATCTTGGTTATTGTTATCATTCCATGTTTTTGTTACTGTTACTTCTGTTGTTGCAGGCATATGTGTATTTGTTATTGTTGTTCCATTTACACTTGTAGTATATTTATCTACTGAAACTTCTTCAATTGTATATACTATTTCTGTTCCTTGATCTCTGTATTTTGGTAAGTCTGTAAATGTATGTGTCCAATTTTCATCTGCTGTTATTGTAGCTTTAGCTACTTCTTTTCCATCAGCTAATAAACTTACATTTATAAAGTTTGGTCTTACTCCGTCTTGATCATCATTATCATTCCATGTTTTGTTTACTGTTACTTCTGTTGTTTCTAGTATGTGTGTATTTGTTATTGTTAATGTATCATCACTATATGTTGGTTGTTCATAATCTTTAACTTGAACTTCTTCAACTGTATATACTATTTCATTGTTTCCATTAAATTTTGGTAATTTTGTAAATGTATATGTCCATGTGTTTCCTTCTGCATTTGCTTTTATTGTTTCTTCTTTTACAAATACTCCATCTGCATATAGTTTTACTGTAATTGTTGATGGTCTTACTCCATCTTGATCACTGTTGTCATTCCATTTTTTAGTTATTGTTACTTCTGTATCTGGATTTACAGGTACAGTTTCATCATCATCTTTTTCTTCTATTTCATCAACTGTTGCTGTAGCACCATTTAATAGTGATTGTATAGTCTTTTCCAGCTTCTAAACTTGGAATTGTATAAACAATTTCTCCTGGTTCTTTTACACTATTTTCAAATATTACTTTTAATGAATCTGTAATATCTATATTATTTAGTGTAACATTTCCATTATTAGTTACTGTTATTGTATAGTCTATTTTGTCTGTTGGTCTTACTTTTGTTGTTGGTAAAATATCTTTTCCATTAACTTTTGTTGCTTCTTTAACAATTGTTAATGATTTTACTTCATCAACTTTTACATCTTTTTCATCTTCGTCTGTTACTTCTTCTTTTTTGTCTGGATCTTTTGGTGTTGTTTCACCTTTTACAACTACTTCATTATGAATTAATCTTGCATCATTTCCATTTATGTCTTTATCATAATCTACTGTATATGTAACTTTAATTTCTTTACTTTCTCCAGCTTTTAAGTCTCCAATGTTAAAGTCTCCACTTGTAATTTTGATTCCTTCAAGTTTTTCTTTTACATTAACATTAGTTAAATCTTCACTACCTGTATTTGTAACTTTTATTGTATATTCAATTACATCTCCAGCTAGTACTTTTGAATCTGTTCCAATACTGATTACTTCTTTGTCTACAATTCTTTTTATATCTGTAACTGTTTTTTCAATTTTAATGTCTGCTGTTGGATCTTTAGTAGGATCTGTGTCTTTTCCTCCAACTGTTGCAACATTTATGATTTTTTCATTTTCTAGACTTTCTATGTCTACAACTTCTACTGTAAATTCTTTTTGAATTTCTCCTTCTGCTGGTACAATAACTTTTGTCCATGTTAATGTTGTTTTTCCATCAACTAAAGATATATTTGCTCCTTCTGCAGATATTAATTTTGTACCTGTTGGAACATTATCTTCTATTATTGTTTCACCATCTATTTTTCCTGTATTTTTTACAGTGATTGTATATTTTATAGTGTCTCCAACTTTTGCTGTTTCAACAATTTTTCCATTTCTTGTTATTTCACTTGATTTATGGTTTGTAATTACTGCTGTTAGCTCTTCATTACTTTCTTCACCATTTGCAATTGCAGCATTTGTAATTGTTCCTGTTTCATCTTCATTAACTTTTACAGTAAATTGAACTTTTACTTTTTCTCCTGCATTTACACTTGCAATCCATTTTACTCCTATAACAATATCATCTTTTATTATTGGAGTTCCCTCATTATCTACTGATACAAAGGTTGTTTTTGCTGGGATTTTGTCTGTAATTTCAATATTTTTTACATCTTCATCTCCTGCATTTTCTACAGTTATTACATATGTAATTTCTTGATTTGCATATACTAAATTGTTTCCTGCTTCTGTGATTGCTTCTTTTACAACTTTTAATTTTGGTTCTTTTACATTTAAGTTGCTTCCTGTTGCTGTAATATCAACTTCTGTTGGTTTCCACCAATCCCAATAATCTTTTGAAACTAATCTTTCTTGTTCTTCATATCTTGTTATTGTAGTTTCTCCAACTTCGTCAACATTTGTTCCTGTTGTAATTGTTGGATTATTATTAGGTTGTTGATTTGGTGTTTCATTTCCATTATCATTATTGCCTATTTCTGTATTACCATTGTTATCATTATTTGTATTTCCATCATTATTGTTGTTATTTTCCTCACTTGGTAATACCACATTGTTGTCATCTGTTGTTGTATTTTCTGCTATGTTGTTTGAAATTTCATTTCCGTCAGCAGCTTCTGTTTTACCTTTATCTGCTAAAAATATGCCAACAGATAAACCAGCAATAAATAACAACACAATTATTGTTACTATCGCAATAATGGTTTTCTTGTTTAAGGTCTTATTACCCTCCATTTCTTATTCCCCCTAAAAATTTTTACTATATCTCTTTTGCTTTTAATATTAGCCTTTCTTTGTTACCATTTGTACATGTTATGAGTGTAACTTCTCTTATGTTATCTTTGGGTAATAGTATTGATACATCATTTGGATCTGTAACAAATATGTCATATATTGAATATTGAATTGTTTGATTTTTTAAATCTGTTAATTCTACTATATCTCCTATTTGCAATTTTTTTGTTTTTCCAAACATTGTACCATCTTTGTTGTTATGTCCTGCTATTGAAAGATTTCCATAGTCATTGACATTTTCTCCCCAATATTTTATGATTGATAATTTCATTGGTGCTTTTGCGCTTTCTGGGTCAATATCACCAATTTCTATTATTGGATATTCTATGTTTATCTTTGGAATTTTTACAATTCCTATCATTTTATATCCTTTATATTCTAATTCTATTTCTGTTTGATCTTCTTGTTCTTTAGAGCTTTCTATGTTTTTAAATGTTTCTATTACTTCTTGACTTTCTTTTTCGTTTATCTGATTACTACCATATTTATATATTATAAGTATTACTGTAATTAGCAAAATTGTTAACAATATATATAATATTGTTTTATATATTATTAGTTGTTTATTTGCTTTCTTCATCTTTGTTTAATCTTTTAATTTTTACGAATACTGCAATTATTGCTATTACTACAACTGCTAATACTACTATTAGTGCTATACTATCATATGTTATTGGTAGTTTTGTTGTTTCTTGTGTTGCAACTACTTCTTTTACAACATTTGGTTCATAGTCATATGAAGCTGTTAAAAATTGCACATCTGTTGTTTCAACACCATTTTCAACTTTTTTAAGTAGTACAACATATTGATCTCCTGTACCTGTTCCTTCTATTGTTGATTCTGGTTGTTCAATTCTCATATTTTCAACTTCTTGCCATTTTGCATTTTCTATTAATTTTGAATATAAGTCATAGAATTCTGTATCTATTTGAACTTTTTCATACATATCCATTGTGTCATATTCTTTATTGATTTTTTCAACAAGTTCAATTATTTTTTGATGTTCTGCTGAATCAGTTGTTTTTGTTCTTTCATAGTAGTATGTTGCTTTTGAAGAGTCTTTTATTTCTATATGTCCAGTCCAGGTTGTTTTTGTAACTCCTTCTTCATTTTCTTTTTTTAACATTTTTGTTTCGTTTTTATCTTCTACTATATCTACTGATATTTTCTTTGTAGTGTTTTCCACTTCATCAATTTTTTCTTTACTTAATGATTTTGTTAAATCTAATTGGATTCCTTCTAGAATTAAATTCTCGTTTTCATCTTTTGCCCAAATATAAATTGTTTCTCCTGATTTTGATAGTTTTTCGTATGTACTAGCATCTAAATATGCTACTTGATTCTCTCCCAAATCTGTGATTGAATTAATATAAACTAAATCCATTACTTCTGGATTGGCATTATTTGATAATGCGTATTTGAATGTCTTATCTGTATACCCATTTATATATATTAAATATGATTTTTTTCCTTCAACTTGGGTATTTACTACAGATACATCCTCATTTGTTGCTAATACAACTATTGGAATTACTGCTATAAATAATATAATAGCAAGAACACTCAATAGCTTGATGCTATGTTTGTTCATTATATAATCCTCCCCCTTATATAAATATTTTTTACGCAACCATTATATTACATTTTTAGAAATTTGTAAACATTTTTTTACAAATTTTGTCGTTTTTTATGTATACTTGCCTGCTTTTTTATTTCTTCTTATCTTTATATGCTTAATTTTCATTTTTGAGAACAAAAAAATTACCTGATTTTATCATCAGGTAATCTTTATTTTTACATTATTTCTCTATCCATTTAACTAAATCAAGATTTTCACTATCAAGTAACATTTCATGTTGTGGCATAACTCTGAATGTATATCCATAATTTCCACCAGAAGTTAAATCTATTTTTGTTACATAATAATATTTCTTATTTTCTTCATCAGATCTTTCTATTTTCATTGGAATTACTTTAACATTTTGAACAGATCCATCTTCTAAGAATTTTCCATAATATGCTTCAACTCTTATATGATTTACATCTACATTTGGTAGAGTTACTGCACATCTAACTTCAATTTGAGCTCCTGCATCAACTGTAATGTCATCAGCATTATTTTCTATTTGTTCAATTTGTATGTCTTTCCAATTTGCACTTATGTCTCTTTTCCAGCTATTATATTCTGTAACCTTTTCTAGGTTTGTATAATATGTTTTTGTTAGTTTGCAAAGTGGCATGTATAATTGATTTGTATAATCAACTAACATTCTTGCTGTGCTATATCTTCCTCCTGTTGAAATTATTGAATTTTTCATTAATTCAATCCAGTTCTTTGATATTCCACTTTTATCTTTGTCATAATATATTGGAATAATTTTGTTTTCTAATGTTGAATACATACTTTCACTATCAGCTTTGTCTTGTTCTTCATAAGATGGATATTCAGCATTTGTTCCAATTGTCCATCCATTTTTTTGATTATATCCTTCAGCCCACCATCCATCTAGTACACTAAAGTTTATAACTCCATTAACTGATGCTTTTTGTCCACTTGTTCCTGATGCTTCCATTGGTCTTCTTGGATTGTTTAACCAAACATCAACACCACTTACCATATATCTTGATATTTCTATATTATAGTTTTCAAGTAAGAATATTTTTCCTTTGAATTGTGGTTTCATTGATATTTCATTGATATATCTAACAAGTTCTTGTCCTTCTTTGTCTGCTGGATGTGCTTTTCCTGCAAATATTAATTGTACTGGTCTTTGTTCATCATTTAGTATTTGTGTTATTCTCTCTAAATCTTTGAATATTAATGTTGCTCTTTTATATGTTGCAAATCTTCTTGCAAACCCTATTGTTAAAGCATTTGGATTTAGTTTTGATGTTATTTCATTAATTTCATCATAACTTACTCCTTCTCTTCTAAGTCTTTGAGTAACATTTTCTTTTACCAATGATAATAATTTTATTTTTCTGTCTGTATGTACTTTCCATAATTTATCATCTGGAATTGATTTTATTTTTTCCCAAACGAAATCTTCATGCATATTGTCTTGCCAATATGGAATTAAATATTTGTTATATAATTCTTTTAATTTTGGTGCTAACCATGTACATGTGTGAATTCCATTTGTTACATATGTAATTGGTGATTCACTAGGTGCTATATGTGGCCATACATCAGCAAATAATTCTCTCGATACTTCACCATGTAATTTACTTACACCATTTTTCTTTCCTGCAATTTTTAATGCAAATATTCCCATATTGAATCCTGGTTCTAATCCTTCACATGGTTTCATTCCAAGTTTTAAGAATTCTTCTCTTGATAGTCCTAGTCTTGGCCAGAAGTCTTTGAAATATTTTTCTACTAAACTTATTGGGAATATGTCATTTCCTGCTGGAACTGGTGTATGTGTTGTAAATACTGTTTTTGATGATGCTATATCTCTTGCAACATCAAATGATACTTGTTGTTCTTTTATTGTATTTTTTATTAATTCTAGGTTTAAGAATGCAGAATGTCCTTCATTCATATGGTATACTGTTGGACGTAATCCTAATCTTCTTAATAAATTTACTCCTCCCATTCCAAGTATGATTTCTTGTCTAATTCTCATCTCTTGGTCTCCACCATATAATCTTGCTGTTGTATCTCTATCTTCTTCATTGTTTATATCTATATCTGAATCCATTAAATATAGTTTTACTCTACCTACATTTATTTCCCATACTTTTAAATATATTCTTCTCTTTGGAAATTTTATATATAGCATTAAATCATTACCATCTAAATCTTTTACAGGATTTATTGGTAAATCATATAAATTTAAATCTCTATATTCTGGTCTTTGCATTCCATATTTATCTATTATTTGATTAAAATATCCATTTTTATATAATAATCCTACTGCTACTAATGGAATTCCTAAATCACTTGCTGATTTTAAGTGGTCTCCTGATAATATTCCAAGTCCTCCTGAATAAATTGGTATTGTTTCATCTAATCCATATTCTGCTGAGAAATATGCTATTAAATCATTTCTATTGTCTGGATATTTTTGAGCAAACCATGTATTTTTGCTATTCATATATCCATTAAAATCTTCTACTACTTTATCATAATCTTTTAAAAATAATAAATCTTTTGATGCATCTTCTAACTTGGTTTGTTCTACAGATTTCAAGAATTTTACAGGATTTTTGTTACATGTTTCCCATAAATCTGGATCTATTTTTTTAAATAATCTTAAAAAATCTGTATTCCATGACCACCATAAATTATTGGCTATTTCTGTTATTTTTCCTATTCTTTTTGGTAACTGTGGATTTACTGTTATCCTATTAAATACATACATCTTTTTTCCTCCTAAGTTCTTCTCTTTCTTTTTCTTTTTGTAATTTCTTTCATATTATCTACTAATTTTCTTTTTTTGTCAACATTTTATGAACAATATGTGCAAAGTATTGATTCCAAGCCAATATTAAGGTCTATTAGTCCTATTTTATACTTGTAATCTAAGTCTTCTAATTCTTGTAATATCTTCTTTAATTCTGTGCTTTTAAAACTTTGCGCTTGCATTTTATATTTATTTACTAAAAATACTTGATTTGGTTTTAAATTTAAACTTTGTGCTATATCTTTATTATATGCAATTGCAATTTTTACAAAATATAATTTTTTGAAGTGATTATATAATGTAATTAATATTTTTTGAATAGGCTCTTTTGAAGCTATCAAATTATTTAATACTATCATTGCATCTTTTACATTTTTTTTACCTAAATTGTCTGTTAAATCAAATATTATGCTTTCTAATTTTTTTATACATAATAAATCAATGTCTTTTTTTTCTATTTTTCCGTTTTCTCCAGCATATTCAATCAATTTTCTAATTTCATTTATTAGATCTTGCATATTTGTCCCACATGATTCTATTAAATATTGTAATGTGCTTTCATCAACATTTACTTTATATACATTACATATATTTTTTAGTCTTTTTATTATTTGAAAAGGCTTTTGTTCTTCAAAATTACATATTGTTCCTAATTTTTCTATTGTATTATAGATTGAATTTTTTTCTACTTCATTTTCTATAAATATAAGGATTACTGAACTCTCAATTATTTCTGTGTTTTCTTTTATATAATCATTGATTTTGTCTTTTAACTCTTTACTTACTCCACCAACTCTTCCTTTTCCTTCTCTTTTAAAGATTCCTGTATTTTTTGCAATAATTAATTTTTTTTCATATCCAAAAGCTGGTGTTTCTATATCTGATATTAATTCTTGTATATTACTTTCATCAATTAATATATAATTAATTCCTTTTACCATTTCTCCAAATGATTTTTTCATTTTTTTCAATTGTTGATCAAGTAAAAATACTTCTTCTCCATATAATAAATAGATTCCTTTGTATTGTGTCTGTTTTTCTAGTTCTTCAATTTTAACTAACATGTTTTCACCTATTTTCCTAATATTATTCTAAATACTTCTGCAACACTCCATGCTTGAGCAATAGTTCCTTTTGGTAAATATGGTTTTCTTGAATCATATATTTCAGCAATACTTCCAATACAACCTCTTTCATTAATTTCTTTGGTGAATGTTTTTGTAACATTATTACGAAAATCATTTAACATATCTTCATATTTTAATTTTTCATTTTTATCTTTTTCAGATTTTATAATATTTTTTAAACTATCATAATATAGTCCTAAAAGCAATGTCCATGTTATTCCTTGATGATAACTAAAGTCTCTTCTAAAACTATCTCCTTCGTATATTTCTACATAGTTTTCTTCACCTTTTGCTAATGTCTTTAATCCATAATTATTTAATAATTTTTTAGTTACTGTATTTATCATTTCTTTTGCTTCTACAGATTTTGGATCAAGTATTTGATATGTTAATGATGTTGCAAATAACTGATTTGGTCTGATTTTCGAATCTCCTATTACATCATATAAACATTTTCTTCTTTTATTATAGAATTTTTCTACAAATGATTTCTGACATTTATTTGCAAGATTTTCACAATTTTTTGCTTTTTCTTTATCTTTGTGTTTTAATGCTAATTCTTGCATAACTTTTAATGCGTTATACCATAATGCGTTTATTTCTACTACTTTTCCATTTCTAGGTGTAACTGCAACTCCTGCATATTTTACATCCATCCATGTGTTTTGGGTATATTCTGTTCCTGATACTATTAATCCATCTGAATCTAAATAGATATTATTATCATCTAAGTCTATTCCTTCTTCATAGTTTGAGATTATACTTGCAAGTTTTGGATATAGTTCTTGTTCAACAAATTCAAAGTCATCTGTATATCTTAAATATTTTTCTACTTGCTCAAATAATAATAATGAAGCATCAACACTGTTATATAATGGTCTACTATCTTCTTCTGCATATGCATTTGGAATTAGCCCATATTTCATATCTCTAACACATGTTTTTAGAACTTTTTTTGCTATTTCAAACTTTTTAGGTATTAATAATATTCCTTCAAATGAAATAAGTGTATCTCTCATCCAATCTAGAAACCATGGATATCCAGCTATAAGTGAATATGTATTAAATAATGGTCTTTTTATTACAAAATTATCTGTTGCAATTAAAAATGTTTTTATTAATTCATCATTTTTATTTTCTTTTCTGTTATCTATTAATAATGAATTGTTAAATCCTTCTACTAGTCTTATTATTTCATT
>CAKPLV010000026.1 GCA_934167735.1 uncultured Clostridia bacterium
GTTGTATACTCATCATCAATATTTAAAATTTCAAGTCTTCTTCTTAATTTATATATATATCTTTTTATAAAAGGTGTTTTTATATATGTTAAGTATAATTTCTGATATAAAATATCCATTGAAAATGAATCTGCTTTTGTACCTTCTTGCAACTTTCTCATACGTCTGTATTCAGATTTGCTCATTTTCTTAACAAGTATCATATACACAACAATAACTACAGCAAATAAAACACCTGTACCTATCATGATGTATTTAAGCATACCCATACTCATATATTTAAACACCTCCTAAGCTATTATTTTTAGATTTCATTCTTTGGTTTTCTTCCTCTTCTTTTTACAGAATCATCAGCACCAACTGATACTGTTTCTGGTTTATTTTGTTTTCCACAATATCTTTCAACAAAATTATCAAAATCTTCTAGATCTGATTCATCCATATTTGCTCTCATCTCGTGCAAGTTTTTATCAGTTATTTTATTAGTAATTTGATATTCTCCATCAACATATTCTAGTACATTTTGATATCTGTATAGATTTTGTTCTGTTACTTTTGAGAAATATGTTGTTGCATTTTCAAAAAACTTCTCGACTTTTCCATCCATTGTTTTTGCACTTTTGTAATCATAGTCATATGTTTTTGAATCGACAATTGGTATACATTCAGTTACCCTTTCAATATATCTTCTTCCTCTAAAGTCTTTTTGTAAGTGAATATCAAAGTTTAATACTTGAACAACTTGCTCTTCAGCTGTTTTCTCGTTTTTGAATACACCTGCTCTTAACATTGAGTTACGTAACGCTGTAACTAAGTCTGGAAATGTTTTTGCGTGGTGAGTAAATAATGTGAATTTTGATGCAACCTGTGCAGATTGAATCATCCAAGATGCTACTGGGTCTGTTGCAACCTCACCTATGATGTTTACAGAACCGTCAGTCTTTTTCTGAACGTCCAAACACTCTTGACCAGCTATTGTATCTGTTTCACGCATTGACAAAATGTTTCTTGTTGGATAAACTTTTCTTAAGTGCAACTCGAAAGCAGTTTCTGTAATACGTAAGTTCATTGTTTCATATATATTTTCAATCATACCCATAAGTAATGTTGTTTTACCACAACCCTGCTCACCAGTGATTGATGTGATTCTTGCTCCTTTTACAAGGAATTTTAGTAAATCTATTACTTTTTCACTTCCAGGCATTTCACCTGTCCATTGTTCTACTGTTGCTCTTTTAACATCGAACTTTCTTACGAAGAAAGCCCATGTTTCTGACATTGATGGTCTTACAACTACAACACGAGATCCATCTTTCATTTCATTAATTTTATAACCATTTGTATCTGATAACTGTCCTGGGTTATTGTATTTATAAATATTTTGACATACCCTTTTTAATTCAGCTTCAGTTCCAAATGATAAGAATGCTAGACGTATTGATTTACCTTGGAAAAATATCCAAATACTGTCACAAGCTCTTGGAACTTTATGTTCTGCGACTTGGTCAAGATAATCTCCATCTGTTTGTGCAACTTGGCTTAAAAAGCTTTCTGGCAAACCAGATACACCACCAGATACACCATCTATATTCATATCTCTAACTTCATCAATACTACTATAACCTTTGTAATGTTGATAAATTCTTTGAACAACTATTTCTAGTTTATCTTGGAATGATAAAACGATTTTTTCTTTTTCATATATTTCTTCGATTTCATCATCTGTTATTACATAACAAGGTTTTGTTTCTCCTTCAAGATATTTTAATGTTGCTAAATTGTATCTTTTTATTAATTGTGTTAAAGCTTCATAACCAAATTCTTTTTTATAAACATACAATAAAATTTCAAATTTATCTTGAGGTGTTAGTAATGATGGTATATCAAATGGTATAGCATTTGATATGTTTGATTCATCAATTCCATATTCTTTTGATAAAAGATCTCCTATCAATTCTTTAACATATCTTTTATCATTAACATCTCCATATGTACATCCTTTTAATGCCTTTTTTAATGCATATTTTTTATTTTTTCTTCTTTTTAACTCTTCTTCTGATAACCCAATATCATATAAGTTAATTTTTGTTATTTCGTCTAATCTCTTTTTAACATAATCTCTCATCATTTCAAGAGTATATGTTTTATCGTCTTTTTCTATTTCTTGCTCAACTTCAGCATTTTTATTTTTCTTGATGTAATAAAATACTGCTATTATTGCAATTACGAAAATAACAATTATTAATATTGTATTAAACATAGAATCTTATCACCTCGTTTTCATTTGCAATTCTTGTATTCTTGTTATTATGTTATTTGTTAATCCTAATACTTCTGACATGAAGAAATAATTTGCATCATTAGTATCTTTAATATCTCTTAATTTCAAGAAAAAATCTGGGACACTATATTCTTCAGCTGCTTCAAAAAATAATGTATTATATGGTATTAAATTGATATTCTTCTTTTCATCAATATATCTCATTATATTCTTTTTTGTATATTTTGACCTTTGATTGTATTTTCCTATTGTAATCAATGTTTTGGGACCAAGTATACTATTATCTTTTTGTTTTAATTCATTATATTTATCTATTGCAGTTAATCTTTGACTTAACACTAAAACATTAATATTTGCTAAATCATTTATCTCTTTCTTTATGTTTTTATCTAATCTATTGTCTATGTCAACCAATACCATATCATAATATTGGTTTGCAAGTCTTATTAACTCAGGATAACATTCTGTTGTTTTTAAATAATCTGAATAATTATCTTCATCACTTTTATCTGGTGCTCCTACATAACTTGTAAGAACCTCAAGTCTTTCTTTGAATACAACCCTTGTATAATCTGTAATTATCGTTGGTTGTATCTTGTTAGCCTTAATTAATTTTGATAAACCTTCTATTCCACTTTCAACAGCAATATTATTATTTTTTAGCATTCCACCTAAAAATGAATTTTTCTTTTTAGTTATTTCTGGAAAATAACAATTTTTAATAGTTGGATCCTGAAATCCTGTTGAAATTAATAGAATTTTAAAATTACGTTCAATTGCCATTTTTGTAGCAACTGCAACTGCCCCTAATGTTTTTCCTGTTTGTTCTTTATCATCATTCCAAAATGTTACGATTGACATTATTTACTCCTTTAAAGATTTTTTATTATAAGTTTTGCACTCTTTTCATCTATTTGATCATCAATATTATTAACCATATATGCTACATTGTCTTTAAACTCATTGCTTAAATTTTTAAATTTAATTTTTGCAAGTCTTTGATTTTCGATTAATGCTGCATTATCACCATTTTCTAGTAAAAAGTATATTTTATCATCATTCCAAAGTACTTTTACTCCTAATGATAAATATTCAAAATATTCTTCTTCTTCTTTTAACATATTTTTTGAGAAGAAAACTTTTGTCATATGTAATGGAATATCTAATTCATTTAATAGTTCTATTCCTTTTTTTAGTGAATATGCATCAAAAGATGTAACATAATATATTAAGTCTGAATTTTGTACTTCAAATTCTAAAATCCCATCATAAGTATCTGTATCTATTAATACAAAATCATAATCTATTGTTGTATTATCTTCTACTCCTAAGTATCTTCTTATTTCTTCAAAATTTTTGAATCCTACTGCAACATCTATATTTTCAAATTCTGTTACATAAGATACTGTTGGATTTATTGCTGGAACTACATATCTACTTTTTTGATTAGTTGTTGCATCAACTACTAATACTTTTTTATTTGTTCTTTCAAGTACTTTTGCAACACTTAATATTAAATCTATTTTATCAAATACTCCTATAAAGCTTATTTTTTTCATATGCTTTCCTTTCTATTGCTATAAACTTCACAGTAAGGGCATTATATATGCCCTTATCTGCCTTTTTTTACATTCCTAATGAATCTAAGTATTGTTTTCTTGTTGTTTGAGAATTTGTTATTCCATTTGTAACGCCTGTTTGTATATTTGAATCATATGCTGAATTGTTATTTATTACTGATTGGATATAATCATTTCTTAATGATGATGCTGCAGAATATCTGTTATTTAATTCTACTTTTGCTTTTTCTACAATGTTTGGATTTAATCTTATTTCTGCAAGTACCTCAGCATTTGGTACATATGTTGGTATTGCTGCTTCTTGTGTTCCTGGTTCTACATATTTAACTGCATATAATTTTGCACCTTGAATTCCATATGCTTCAACAATTGCACTTGACATTGATAATATTTCTGATTCATTTAATTGCATCCATATTGTATCTGATACATATGTTCCGTCACCATTAACTGGTACTTCTACTTGTTTTTTAGATACAACTATGAAATTTTGTCCATTTGGCATCATTAATCTTACATCAACATAGTCATCTGTTTGAAGGTCAGCTGGTAATACCACCATATTATATTCTTCTCTTCTTACATCATTTGTAACTACTGAATCTGATTGAACAACATAGTCTGAAGTTATTACAGTATTTGTTTTCATGTTTACTTTTGCAAGTAATGGAACTGTATTGAACTTTAGATATTCTTTTTCAATCGATCCATTATTTACTTTTAATACATAAGCATTTCCTGTATTTATATCTTCATAAACTTTTGTTGTATCTGTATCAGTATTACTTGTTTGCATTAAATATACTGTTTCTCCATCTACGTCAAATGAGTATGGTTGTTGACCTGTTCTTAAACTTACTGTTTCTCCATCACTTGTTGTGTATTGTCCATTTGAATATGTTAATTCTATTAAACCATCAGCTTTGTCTATGTATAAACCATCTTCTTTTCTTTGAACTGTGTCCCCATCAACTGTTTGTAAAAACCATGCTGATGTAACAGAGCTTAAAGATGTTGCATTTGAAGGTATTAAATCTTTATTTACTTGTTTTAATACGAACATATCTTGTGTTAATATTTGACCTGATTTTACATTTTGTTTTAATACATATACATTTACTCTTTTCGCCAATTCTGCAGACATTTCGTCTTTACTTTTTTTCAATTGTAAAAATAAGAGTACAATTATTACTCCTGTTATTAATAATGTTATTATCATTCCCAATAAAAATGAATTTCTTGCTTTTCTTTGCATTGGATTTACTGCCACTTTAAATTCCTCCTTTTTAGCTTTTTTAATACGCTATCTTCTATAATTTTACACTAATTTATGATGAAAATCAACAATCTTTTTACATTGTAATATAAACTTAATATCTTTGTAATATTGTTGTAATATTACATTAAAACCAGCTTGTCTAGTGCTTTTGCGACACCATCTTCATCATTACTTTCTGTATGAAATCTTGCATTTTCATATACGCTTTTTGAACACTCTTTCATGGCAACTCCCATACCTGCATTTTTTATCATTTGTGTGTCATTATCATTATCACCAATCGTTATTATTTCTTCTTTTTTTACATCAATTCTATCTGCTAAAATTTGTATGGCATTCCATTTATCTACATTTTTTGCACTAATTTCAGTATAAAAATATTCAATAGGAATTTCTTCTGTACCTTGTCTTATTATTTTTCTTGACATATGAGATACTTCTAAAATTTCTATTTCATCAATTTCTTTAAATTTTCTCATTATTGAATTGAAAATTGTTTTACTTTGATCACATATTGTTATTTTTATTATTTTTTCTTCTCTATTTGCAATGTAATCATATACATCATTTATTATATTTATATGTGTTTTGTTTTGCTCGTCTTTATTTAAATTTTCTTTATGATAATATAAAACATTATAATTTAAGTTTTTGCATAAAATCTCTTTTTCTGTATATATATTATAATATATGCTATTTTCTTCACAAATTTTTATGATATCTAAAACTTTTGATTTTTTTAATGTATTTTCATATATTATTTCATCATTTTTTATATCATACAAAATTGCTCCATTTCCTGATATAAAATAATTTTTGCTGTTGATTTCTTTTGCTATAGTTTTTATTGAATCTATTGGTCTTCCTGATGCAATTATTACTTCTACACCTTTATCTTGGGCTTTTTTTATTGTTTCTTTTGTTTTATCTGTTACTATCCCATATGAATTCAACATTGTTCCATCTAAATCGATAGCTACTAGTTTGTACATATTTACCTCTTTCTTGATTTTTTTCAATTTTTTTCCTGTTTATTTTCTCAAAAATTGTACATCATATATTTAGAAAAAGCAATAGTTTTTTCTAAGAAATTGTTATATATAACAGGAGGTGAATACGCATGGCAAACTCAAATAATAGTAATAAAAAATTAGTTCCAGAAGCAATGAGTGCTTTAGATAAATTCAAATATGAAGTAGCTTCAGAAGTTGGTGTTACTTTAAAAGATGGATATAATGGAGATATATCAGCTAAAGATGCTGGTAAAATCGGTGGAAACATGGTTAGAAAAATGATTCAACAAGTTGAAAACAATATGGCTAACAAATAGTTTCATTGTATTTTTTTGATACAGATCGGCAGAAGTATTTTTCTTGATTTTATATATGTTTTTTGTTTAAGCATACATAAAGGCAGGAGATATGCTCCTGCCTTTAATTTTACACAATCTGTGGGACTTTTTTACAGTACCAATCATGAAAAAATCATGATATAATTAATATATCTTTTCTTAAATAAAAAAGAAACATGTTCATATTTTTTCATTATTTAATATCACTTTCAGATGTCTAATTCCATCTTTTACAGTTTTTAAATGTGATTTACCATTCCTTTTATCTCTATAAAAATTTATTGGAATTTCTTTAATTTTTAATTTTTCTTTTTGTGCTTTTATAATCATTTCTGTTGCATATTCCATGCCTTCAGATATGCAATTTAAATTTACAATTTTCTCATTATCATATCCTCTTAATCCACAATTTGCATCATAGATTTTTGCTCCAAACTTTACTCTTATAAACCATGAAATAATTGGTGTTCCTATATATTTATGAGAAAACTTAATTGCTCCTTTTTCAATTTTGCCTTTGTATCTGTTTCCAATTACCAAATCATTACCTTTTTTTAATTCCGTTATTATTGGCATAATTTCTAAAATGTTATAACTATCATCTGCATCAACCATTATGACATATTTTCCGAACAGCTTCTATTGTTCCATATCTTAGCGCATTTCCATATCCTTTTTTATCTACTTTTATTACTCTTGCTCCTTGTTTTTTAGCTATTTTGATAGAATTATCTTCACAACCATTATCTACAACTAATATTTCCGCATCTAAATTTTCTTGTTGTATTATTTTTTTTGCTTTTTTTATGCAAATTACTATAGTTTTTTCTTCATTTAAACATGGAATTAATATTGTTATATCTTTTTTAGGGTTTAATTTTATTTTTTCTTTTAAAGTTTCTTGATTTTGATCATTTTTTTTCTTTATATTCTGTACAAAAAAGATGATTGCAAGTAAACTAAATAAAATTTGTAGTCCATAAGTATTTGCCAAATACATAGTATTTAAAGCATCTGTATACATGGTTATATATGTAAATGTTATTATAAAAATCCTACATAAATATAATCCCGCAAGACCTAATAAAATTAAAATTTCATTATATATTTTGTTATGGTTTATGATTGAACATATAATTAATCCAATAACACAAATAAGTGAAATTTTAAATAGTATAGGATTAATCTTTGTATATATATTTTTTATTTGTTTTAAAACTTTTAATCTATTTTGATTTTCTGTTCCATTGTAAGTAATTTCTGTATCTATTTCTTCTCTGGTTATATTTTTCCATTTTTCATTTTCTTGTAAATCATTACTTAATCTATTTTGAACAACAATTTTTAGTAAATAAAAATTGTTTTCCATTCTTATTGTATCTTTACACTTTTTTATAGAATTTATAATATCCTCGAAATTAAATCTTGGAACATTTGTTACTCTTTTCCTCTTAAATCCTTCTATTTTTCCATCGTCTATAGCATTATTTATTTCATTTGCTAATTCTTCATAATATTTATTAGCTGTTTTAGCATCTTTATAATATCCTTTTGCATCAACACCTTTTATTATTGCCCAATGTATCCATCCGCCTTGTATTTCACCTATTTTACCATCTCCACACTTTGACCATTTACATGCTTCTTCTCCAGTTAAATATTCTTCTATCTCTTTAAATTTAGGGCTTATCTCACATATTCTTTTTATTGTTTCTTGACTTACAGGTACTCTACTATATGTCTCGTTAGGTACAACTCTTGTTATTGCTCCATATGCCTCTTTAAATTCTTTTGACCAATATTGATTTAATTCAAAAACACCATAATTTTTATAGTTTATAGTGCATATTATTAAATTGTTTATTATAAATATTACTATTGGAATTGCAAACATTCCTATTAATATTTTTTTGCTTTTTATTTTTTTGTCTTTAATTATAAATATTATTGTTGTAATTGTAGATATAATCACAAAAGGTAATATCCATATACTTTCCTCTCTACATAAACAAAGTGCCGAAAGTGTCATTCCTAGTCCTACAAAATATTTTATTTGTTTTTTGGAGGTGTTTTCTCTATTTAGAAAAATACTGTAAGAAAATCCAATAAGTAACATAGTTAAACTGATATATATTCCGTCTCTATATACTCTACATATTTCTGTTGAAAATGTTATTGGATTAAATAACAATATTGCAAATATTATGTATAAGATTTTTTTATTTTTTATTGTCTTACTAAATGTATATATAACAAATAGGCATGAAACATCATACAATAGTTCTTGCCCTATTAAAAATGGTATGTGTAATTTATTTAAGATTGCAATAAATATTGGCGTAACTGGTCCTTTTACAAGGGTTAGGGAATTGTATTCCCCTAACCATTTCCCTTGTAAAATACTGTTAGCTTGATTTAGCATTAGTGCGTCGTCATATTTGTTTTCTGGTATGTAATTTATTGGTTGCACTGAGATTAGGTATATTTTTAGAAGAATTAAAAGTAATATTATTATTGTTTCTGTTGTTTTATTTTTCATATTTCTTATCCTTTATTTTACTGTTACATTTCCATTTGAGCTTGTTGCTGCTAATTTTAATAGAATAGGGCATGTTC
>CAKPLV010000027.1 GCA_934167735.1 uncultured Clostridia bacterium
GAAGTAAGACAGAACAATGACATAGTAGATATAATATCACAATATGTACATTTAACTCGAAAAGGAAGAAACTACTTTGGACTATGTCCATTTCATAATGAAAAATCTCCATCATTTTCAGTATCACCAGATAGACAAATATTTCATTGTTTTGGATGTGGTGTTGGAGGAAATGTATATACATTTCTAATGAAAATAGAAGGAATAACATTTAGAGAAGCATTAGAAAATCTTGCAGAAAAAGCAAATATACAATTGCCCAAGCTAGAAAATGATGCAGATAATGCAAGAGAAGAATTAAAAGCAAAAGTTTACAAAGTCAATGAATTTACAGCAGAATATTATCATAAAAACTTATATCAACCAACAGCGAAAATAGCTCAAGAATATGTAAAAAAAAGAAAGATGAACCAGGAAACTCTAGAAGCATATAAAATAGGATTTTCTGGTAAATTTGATGAGCTATACAAAGCATTAAAGGGTGCTGGATTTGGTGATAAAGAAATATTAGAATCAGGCCTTGTAAACAAAAATCCGAATGGAACATATATAGACAGATATAGAAATAGGCTAATGTTCCCAATATGTGATGTTAGAGGAAAAGTAATAGCATTTGGAGGAAGAGTACTTGATGATTCAAAACCTAAATATATAAACTCACCAGAAAATGTTGTATATAGTAAAGGAAGGCATCTTTTTGGATTAAATGTTGCAAAAAAAGATTCAGCAAAAAAATTATTAATAGTTGAAGGATATATGGATGTAATATCACTACATCAAAGAGGAATAACAAATGTTGTAGGAGCATTAGGAACAGCACTTACAGAACAGCAAGGTTGGCTATTAAGAAAAACAACAGAACAAGTTATTTTAGGATTTGATGCAGATGGAGCAGGACAAACTGCAATAGAAAGATCAATGGAAATATTAAAAAATATGGGTTGTGATATGAGAGTACTTCATATAGAAGGAGCAAAAGACCCAGATGAATATATTGTAAAATATGGAGAAGGAAGATTTAAATTAGCAGTTGAAAATGCAATATCATTAGTAGAATTTAAAGTAGGAAATTTAAGAAAAAAATTCAATTTAGATAATACAGGAGACAAAATAAAATTTTTAACAGAAATATCAAAATTACTTTCAACAGTTGATAGTACAATTGAAAGAGAAGTATACATAGAAAATATTGCAAAAGGGTATAATATATCAAAAGAAGCAATATATGCAGAAGTCAACAAATTAATATATTCAAATACAAAATCAGATCAACTCTTACAAGAAAAAGAGAGTAGAAAAACAATACCAGAAAAAAGATTAGAAGAAAACAAAATAGATGAAGATACCATTAAAAGAGAAAATACAATAATATCATTATTAATTGATTCAGATAAAGAAACATTTTACAAAATTAGAGAAAAAATAAAACCAGAAGATTTTAAAGACGAAACAAACAGAAAAATAGCACAAGAATTATATACTGAATTAGAAAAAGAAGATAGTAATGTAAATAAATTAATAGATGGATTTGATGAACAAATTCAAAATCATATAACAATGGTTATGGCAACAGACTACGAGATTGAAAATACAGAAAAAGCCGTTGATGATATATTAATAAAATACGAAAGAGCAAAATTAAATAATCAAAAACAAGAAATATTAAAACAACTTGAAACTGTTGAAGATGCAGAAGAAAAGAAAAATTTAGGAAAAGAGTTAAGCAATATTATAATTGCATTAGCAAAATTAAAATAGGAGTGATTTTAGTGGGGAAAATTAAAGAAGAAAATCAAATTGAATTAAAAGAAGCAGAAAAAAGAATAAAAGCTAAAGAAGCAGAAAAACATGTAGAAAGCAAACCAGAAAACAAAGAACAAGACAATGATAAAGTAAAAGACATTGTAAAAAAAGCAAAAGAAACAGGAAAAATGACATATGAAGAACTTGCTAAAGAATTAGAAGATACAAACCCAGAACAAATAGACAAAGTATTTGATGCATTTGAAGAAATGGGTGTAGATCTATTAAATGATAATTTTGAAGAAGAACCAGATATAGACGATTTAAAAGAAGTAGAAGATTTAAAATTAGATCAAATAACAGACACAAGTTTTGAAGGAATTAGTGTAGATGATCCTGTTAGAATGTATCTAAGAGAAATAGGAAAAATACCATTATTAACATATGACAAAGAACTAGAACTTGCAAAAAGAATACTAGAAAATGATGAAGAAGCAAAACAAGAATTAGCAGAAGCAAACTTAAGATTGGTTGTAAGTATAGCTAAAAAATATGTAGGAAGAGGAATGTTATTCCTTGATTTAATCCAAGAAGGAAATATGGGATTAATTAAAGCAGTAGAAAAATTTGATTATACAAAAGGTTTCAAATTTAGTACTTATGCAACATGGTGGATTAGACAAGCTATTACAAGAGCAATAGCAGATCAAGCAAGAACAATAAGAATACCAGTTCATATGGTAGAAACAATAAATAGATTAATAAGAACATCAAGACATCTATTACAACAATTAGGTAGAGAACCAACCCCAGAAGAAATTGCTCAAGAAATGGAAATACCAGTTGAAAAAGTAATGGAAATTCAAAAAATAGCACAAGATCCAGTTTCACTTGAAACACCAATAGGAGAAGAAGATGATAGCCATTTAGGAGATTTCATACAAGATGAAGATTCACCAGCACCACATGATGCAGCTTCATATACATTATTAAGAGAACAACTAGAAGAAGTTATGAATACATTAACACCAAGAGAAGCAAAAGTATTAAAACTAAGATTTGGGCTAGATGACGGAAAAGCTAGAACACTAGAAGAAGTTGGTAAAGAATTTGATGTTACAAGAGAAAGAATTCGTCAAATAGAAGCAAAAGCATTAAGAAAACTTAGACATCCAAGCAGAAGTAGAAAATTAAAAGATTATATGAACTAAATTTGGAGATTAATATGGAAAAAATAATTGAAATATTTAATAATCTAAACCCAGATAATATAATACAAATTATATTAGCAATAGGAATAATGATTTGTTTTAGAATAATTAGTTCAGGAATATCTGCAATTATTATAAAAATACTAAGACCTAAAACAAATGAAAAAAGAGATGTAAGAAAAAATCCATTTTATTTACCATTAAAAACAATAATAACATTTATTGGAATATATATTGCAATAAATATGGTAAAAACAGCTTTAGAAATATCAGAAGAAGCAATTGTCATATTAAATAAGATTCTAAAAATAATGATGATTTTACTTGTAGCTAAAGCATTTGATGAAGGTTTAAGTAGTAAACATACAATAATAAAGAAACTTAGAAACAAATCAGAAACTGAAATGGATGAAACAACATTCAAATTAACAATGAGATTAATAAAAATTGCAATATATATAGTTGCAGGATTTATGGTAATATCAGAATTAGGATATGATATAAGTGGTTTTGTAACAGGACTTGGAATAGGTGGTATAGTAATTACACTTGCTGCACAAGATACAGCAAAAAGTTTAATAGGTGGATTAGCTATATTTTTAGACAAGCCATTTAAAGTAGGAGATTATATACAAATTGGAAAATATGAAGGAACTGTTGAAGATATCAAATTTAGAACAACAAATATAAGAACAGTAGATGATGCAGTACTTCATATTCCAAACTCAGAAGTTTCTGTAACATCAATAATCAATTTAAGTGAAATGAATACAAGAAGATATGAAGTAAAATTAACATTAGAAAGAGAATGTGACTTAGACAAAATACAACTAGTTCAAAAACAAATAGAAGATATGTTAGTAAAACATGAAATGGTTACTCCAAATTCTGTACATGTTAATTTTCAAACAATTACTGATAATGGAAACATAATTGTAGTTATTGCATATATAGAAGAAACAAATTACTTTAAATATATTGAAATAAAAGAAGAAATAAATTACAAAATCATGTCAATACTAAAAAATCAAGATGTAAAATTAGCATATAATACACAATCAGTTCACATAAAAAGGGATTAATCTTCACACAAAAGACATATATATTTGTTAAAATGAAAACAATTATAGTGGTGGAGGTAAAAATGGAAGGAACATATATATTAGTTGTTGATGATGAATCAAGAATGAGAAAATTATTAAAAGATTTTTTATCAGCAAAAGGATATCAAATATTAGAAGCTGAAGACGGCGAAAAAGCAGTAGAAGTTTTTGAAGAAAATAAATCAAAAATAAAATTAATATTATTAGATGTAATGATGCCAAAACTTGATGGTTGGTCAGTACTTAGAAAAATAAGACAAGAATCAAATGTTCCAGTAATAATGTTAACAGCAAGAGGAGAAGAACAAGACGAATTATTCGGATTTGAATTAGGTGTAGATGAATATATTTCCAAACCATTTAGCCCTAAAATATTAGTCGCAAGAGTAGAAGCAATACTAAAAAGAGTATATGGAGATATAAAAGAAATAAAAGATTATGATGGAATTACAATAGACCAAGAAGGAAGAACTGTCAAAGTTGATGGAAAAAATATTGATTTAAGTTTAAGAGAATATGAATTATTAAAATATTTATTAGACAATGAAAATATTGCATTATCAAGAGATAAAATTTTAAATAACGTATGGAACTATGACTACTATGGAGATTCAAGAACAATAGATAGTCATATAAAGAAAATAAGACACAAATTAGGAAAAAAAGGAAAATACATAGAAACTATAAGGGGAATAGGATATAAATTTGAAATAAAGAAATAGGTGTATTATGGAAAATTTAAGAAAACAAGTAAAAACAGTTAGAGGGAAACTGTTTTTTACATTATGTATAGTTGTAATTTCAATAATTTTATTTTTGATAATAGTAAATAGTTTTGTTTTAGAAAAATATTATCAATACATAAAAAGCAATACTTTAAAAACATTATATAAACAAATAAACGAATATTATAATGGAGACTTGGAAATAGATAATATAAATGAAGAATTAAACAAAATAGCGATTAAAAACAATTTTGATATAATAATAAAAAATGATCAAAATGTTGTAGTATATTTATCAAATAAAGACTTTCTATCAAACATAAAACAGATAATTGAGCTTTGGGGATTTGGAAAAAAACAAGAATATAAAGTTATAGAAGAATCTGAAAATCTTGAAATAATGAATATAAAAGATACAGAAACACGAATGAATTATATACTACTTACAGGAAAATTAGATAATAATTATTCAGTATATGTAAGATTACCTATTTCATCAATTCAAGAAAGTGTAAGGATTTCAAATAGATTCTTATATTTAATAGCAGGTGTTGTAATTATAATAGGTAGTATTGCAATTATTTATATATCAAAACAATTTAGTACACCAATATCAGAAATTAGTTCAATAGCAAAGAAAATGTCAAACTTAGACTTTAGTCATAAATATATTGTAAAAGGTGATGACGAAATCAACGAACTTGGTGAGAGTATAAATGTAATGTCTGAAAAGCTTGAAACTACAATAAATCAGCTAAGAAAAACTAATAACGAACTTGAAAGAGATATTGAAAGAAAGTCTAAAATTGATGAAATGAGAAAAAGTTTTATATCAGATGTATCACATGAACTAAAAACACCAATAGCCTTAATTCAAGGATATAGTGAAGGGTTACTTGAAAATGTTAATACAGATGATGAAAGTAGAAAATTTTATGCAGAAGTTATACTTGATGAATCAAATAAAATGGACAAACTAGTAAAACAATTACTTGAACTTACAAAACTAGAATATGAAAATAGAGAATTTAATAATACAACATTTGATTTAGTTGAACTAGAAAAAGAAATAATTAGATCATCAAAAGTAATGATAGAAGAAAAAAATACAGAGGTTATATTTGATACAGATGAAGTAATAAATGTATATGCAGATGATTTTTATATAAGTCAAATAATAACAAATTATTTAACAAATGCAATAAAACATGTTATAAATGTAGATGGAGAAAATTATATAAAAATAACAAACCATATAATTCCAGAAAAAAATAAAGTAAGAATTACAGTATTTAATACAGGAAATAATATAGCAGAAGAGAATGTAAATAGAATATGGAATAGATTCTTCAAAGTTGATGAAGCAAGAAACAGAGAAGATGGTGGAACAGGAATAGGCCTATCAATAGTAAGAGCCATAATGAACAATTATGGAAATGATTATGGAGTAAATAACAAAGAAAATGGAGTAGAATTTTATTTTGATTTAGATTTAGAAATAAAAGAGGCACAACAATAAGTTGTGTCTCTTTTTGAAAGTTTCTGCTTGACTGTTATACTTCGTACAGTCTGGACTCTAACATGGTCTTACGTAAAACCATTAAGTCCACAAGTGGTGCTCTGTTCATTCTAGAGATAAACTCATCTAGAACATTTTCAGGTGCTACATCAACAGTGGGCGTGATCTTGATACTCACATCCTGTGAGAGATGAGAGAATGATAAGAAATCACGTACAGTGTCACTGTAGACTGCCATCTCACCATTTCCAGCTGCATCTTTGAAGGTATAGAGCAACGGCAGTAACCGGTCTTTAAGTCTAATGAGATTTAACTCATTAGTTTTTTGGCTATAGTAACCAAAAACGGATCCGTTAGAACCGACTCCACGAACTTCGTGATTATCTTCATTTAAACAAAGATGACCGACGAAGTCGTCCTTTAAATTACCACCAATAACTGCCTGTAACCGAACTTCAAATACTTTCATCATAATAATACCTCCTACAATTTACAATTATTTTGTTTTGGGTTGGTATGTTGTTCCAATTTGGAACGCTTAATTTATTATAACATAAAATTATGTAAAATTCAATGTATAAGCAGTTTATACTTGAATTTTTCGACAATTTAGGATAAAATACAACAAGAATAACAAACAAGGGTGATAAAACATGTATTTAAAAAGACTAGAAATGCAAGGATTTAAATCATTTGCAGATAAAACAGTATTAGAATTTATGCCAGGAATAACAAGTGTAATAGGACCAAATGGTTCAGGAAAAAGTAATATATCAGATGCAATAAGATGGATTCTTGGAGAACAAAGTATGAAATCTTTAAGAGGTGCAAAAACACAAGATATTATTTTTGCTGGAACTCAAAACAGAAAATCATTAGGTTTTGCTGAAGCATCTTTAATATTTGATAATACAGATGGTTCATTACCAATAGAATATTCAGAAGTTACTATCACAAGAAAAATATATAGAAGTGGTGAAACAGGATATTACATTAATAAAGTGCCATGTAGACTAAAAGATGTTGTAGAATTGTTTATGGATACAGGTATTGGTAGAGATGGATATTCTATAATAGGGCAAGGAAAAATAGATGAAATATTAAGTAATAAATCAGAAGACAGAAGACATATATTTGAAGAAGCGGCTGGAATTGTTAAATATAGGGCAAGAAAAGAAGAAACAGAAAAAAAATTAGAACAAACAAAACTAAATCTATTAAGGATAAATGATATTTTATCAGAATTAGAAAATAATATAGAACCAATGCAACAACAAGCAGAAAAGGCAAAAAAATATTTAAACTTAAAAGAAGAACTTAAAAAAATAGAAATAGGATTATTTTTATATAATATCGATAAAAACAAAAAGAGTCTTGAAGAACTAACAGAAGATGAAAAAATAATGAATGACACATTAAATCAAGAAGAAGGAAAGCTAGAAAAAATAAAAATATCTAAAGAAGAGCTAAAATCAGAAATAGATGAAATAATCACACGTATAGAAGAGTTACAAAATATAGGATTTGAAAGTCAAAAAGAAATTGAGCAAATCAATTCCAATATAAATGTGTCACAAGCAAAAATAGAAAATAATATTGAAAACATTACAAGATACAAAACAGATATAGAAAACTTAGAAAACAAAATAGCAGAATTAAGTGAAGAAGTAGAAAACAGAAAAAATAAAAAAGAAAATTTACAAAAAAACAAAGAAAAATTTGAAAATGAGTTAAAAGCAAAAGAAACAGAACTTGGAGAAATACTAGAAAAATTAAGTACAAAAGAATTAGAAATAGAAAAAATAAAACAACAAATAGAAGAAAATGTAGACAGAAAATATGAGTTACAATCACAAGCAAGCATTGGAAATGCTAATATAGAAAATAATATAAAAAGACAATCACAAATCAAACAAGAAATAACAAATAATGTTTTTGAACTTGATAAAATCAGAATGAAAAAAGAAGACATATTTAAGAATTTCCAACAAATAGAACAAGAAAGAAATACATTATTAAAACAAATAGAAGAAATAAATAATGAAAAAATAAAATTTGAAGCAAAAGTAAAAGAATATAATTTACAAATAGAAAACTATACAAATGAACAAAGAATGAAAAAATCAAGACATGATTTCTTGGTTGAAACAGAAAAAGAAAAAGAAGGATATGTTAAAAGTGTTAAGCAATTATTAGTTGATTGTGAAAAAAATGCAGAACTAAAAAAAGGTATGCATGGTGTACTTGCAAACATAATCTCAGTTCCTAAAGAATATGAAACAGCTATAGAAATGAGCTTAGGTGCAAGCCTACAAAACATTGTAACAGAAAGTGAAGAAGATGCTAAAAAATTAATAGAATATTTAAAAACTAACAATTTTGGAAGAGCTTCATTCTTACCTATATCTGCAGTAAAAGGAAAAAAACTTGAATCAATAAAAGGTAAAAAAGATGGTATAATTGGTATTGCATCAGATATAGTAACATACGATGATAAATACAAACAAATAATATTCAATTTGCTTGGAAGAACAGTAATTGTTGATCAAATGCAAAATGCAATAAGAATTGCTAAAGAAAACAATTATTCATTTAGAATTGTAACAATAGGTGGAGATATAATAAATCCATCAGGAGTAATGACAGGTGGTTCAATATCTAAGAAAACAGTTAATAT
>CAKPLV010000028.1 GCA_934167735.1 uncultured Clostridia bacterium
GCACCTCTTGACATTAAATTACATAATGAAGCTATCATTCCTATTTTTGAATATACTCCTACTCCAACTGTTGCTGCAAAGAAACATAATCCACTTACAACTATTGATTGTATTGATGTTCCTAATGCTTCATCTATTGCTTCATATTTTGTTTTTCCATTCATTCTTGCTGTTTTATATTTTGTTGTTATTAATATTGCATAATCTATTGTTGCACCTAATTGGATTGTTCCTATTACAATAGAAGCTATGAATGGTAATTCTGTTCCTGTATATGCTGGAATTCCCATATTTATAAATATTGCAAATTCTATTACAATTATTAAAATTACAGGTAAAGAAATTGATTTTAATACTATCATCATTATTATAAATATAATTCCGATTGATACTGTATTTACACTATTAAAATCATGATCACTAATTTCTACTAAGTCTTTCATTAATGGTCCTTCTCCAGCAAGTAATGCAGAGTTATCATATTGTTTTACTATATTATTAACTTCTGTTATTTGATTATCTAATTCATCTGTTGCAATTTCATATTTTGAATTTATAATAATCATTTGATATTTATCATTTTCAAAAATTGTTTTTAAATCTTCTGGAATCATTGATTTTGGAATATTTGTTGATGTTACTAATCTTGAATAACTCATACTCCATTCAATTCCATCTAATTGATCTATTTTATCTAACATTTCATCAATTTTATAATCATCCATATTTTTATCAACTAATAATACTTCTGTTGATACCATATTAAATTTATCTTCTAGTGTTTTATTTGCTACAATACTTTGTAATTCTGATGGCAATGTTTTATTCAAATTATAATATATATCAGTATGTGTATATCCATATACTGCAAATGGTAATATTATAATAAATACAGCTATAATTAATCTATAATGTTTAATGTTAAAGTTTTTAATTTTTGTAAATTTTGGTAATAATTCTTTATGTTTTGTTTTCTCTAATGCTTTATCAAGTAATAATATCATTGCTGGTAATACTGTTACAACACATATAACACCTAGCAATACACCTTTTGCCATTACTATTCCAATGTCTTTTCCAAGTGTTAATTCCATACTACATAATGCTAAGAATCCAGCAATTGTTGTTGTAGAACTTCCTACTACAGATACTATAGTTTTTGAAATAGCATGTACCATTGCTTCATCATTGTTAGAACAGTTTTCTTTTTCTGCTTTATAACTATGATATAAGAATATAGCAAAATCCATTGTTACACCTAGTTGTAAAACTGCACTTATTGCTTTTGTAATATAAGATATTTCTCCTAACATAATGTTTGATCCAAGGTTATATAGTATTGCTAATCCTATATTTAATAACATAAGTACTGGTGCTAAATATGAATCTAATGCAAATTCAAGTACTACCAAACATAATGCAACAGCTATGATTACATATGTTATTGTTTCAGAATTTGAAATGTCTCTTGTGTCTAATATTAATGCAGACATTCCTGATATTTTACATCTCTCATCTGTTTTGCTTCTTAAGTTTTCTATTGCTTTTAATGTTGCATCATCAGATATGCCATCTTTAAATGTTACTAGAATCGGTGTTGCACCATCTTTATATACCATATCTTTTACATTGTCTGGTAACATTTCTAATGGAAATGATGTTCCAGTTACATCTGCTAACCCTATAACTTTTTCAACATTTTCCATTTCTTTTATTTCATTTTCTAATTTAATTATGTCTTTTGTTTCCATATTCTCCAGTACAACTACTGAAAAAGCTCCCATATTGAAATCATCTTTTAAAATGTTCTCACCTTCTATTGTTTCAATATCATCTGGTAAGTAAACAAGAATATCATAATTAATTTTTGTTGCATTCATACCAATTATTGATGGTATGATCAATAATAATGCGATAATTAAAATTATTTTTTTATGTTTTACTATGAACTCACCAATTTTGTCCATTTATATACCCTCCTTCGTTCTTTCTGACTATCGGTCACTTTTTAAAGTATAGCACTTTATTGACCATTAGTCAATATGTATTTTGATTTTTTTAAAATTTTATTTTTATTATTTTGTCATTATTTGTCGTATGTTTAGACTAGCACGCAAAATATTTATAAATCTTTTTACTTCTATAATATTGACCAATAGTCTTTTTTGTGCAATAATATAATAAGGTGATTTATATATGAAAATAGATGAAAATAAAAATGATAAAAAAGAAAGATTAATGAATACAGGTTTTAAACTTTTTATGGAAAAAGGAATAAAAGATACATCAATTCAAGATATAGTTGATTCTGCAAATGTTGCAAAAGGAACTTTTTATTTGTATTTTAAAGATAAATATGAATTAAGAGATATACTTATTGCAAAAAAATCAATGACTTTATTTAATGAAGCAATTCAATCTTTAAATAAAACTTATATTACAAATTTTTCTGATCAAATAATTTATGTTATTAATTATATAATTGATGAATTAGCCAAAACTCCTTTATTATTGAAATTTATTTCCAAAAATTTATCTTGGGGAGTTTATAGTCAAACTGTTTTAAAATTATATGAAACAAATAAAGACTCAGAAAACAGCCTAATTTCACTATTTTTAAATGGAGTTAAAGAAAACAATATAAATTTGCCAAATCCTGAAGTAACTCTTTATATGATTATTGAATTAACAAGTTCAACTTGTTTCAATTCAATTTTATATAATCAACCAATTCCAATTGAAGAATTCAAACCTTATTTATATGATTTAATAAGAAATTTACTAAAATAAAAAGAGCACTATGTGCTCTTTTCTAATCTAATGGTCCAAACAGTTCGTCAAATTTAAGTTCTAGTTCTTTTTGAAGATCATATGTATCTTCTTCATCTTCAATTATTTTTTTATTATCTATTTGACTAACTGGTTTTTCATCCAATTTTACTTCTTCTTGTACTGACTCTATAGGTGTAGCTACTTCTTTATCATCTTCAAACAAATCATCTAATGATTCAACTTTTAAATCTTGAACATTTTGATTTTCACTTTCTTGTGTCCAAGGATTATATGGATTAAATTTTCTCCAGTTTCCTCTTTGAATTTCTCCAATGTCATTATGACTTATTGCATTTCTATCAAGGTCATTAACTATTTTTGAATGTTTGAAATAGTAATATTTGTTTGCTTTAACAGGTTTTATTCCTTTTTCAAATATTATACATAAATCATTATCCATTCTACGAAGTTCATCTGGTGTCATTAAAGCTCTTGCCATAATTTGATCAGATGTACTTTGACCTGTTTTGAAATATTTTCTATCTCTATTTATTGATATACTATCTCTTTCAATTGTTTTCTCACCTAATGCTTTGGAGAAATATTCAACGGTTTTGTATGAGTTACTTCCTAAAAATACATGAGTATCACAGTTACCTATAATTGTTTCATATGATTTTTCATATATTGCTTCCAATTGATCAAGGTTCTGTAATATAACACTAAATGATATCTTTCTACTTCTTGATGTTGATATTTTTTTATCAAAATCAGGAATCTTTCCTATGTTTGCAAACTCATCTAGTATAAAATATGTAGGTACTTTTAATGCACCACCATTTTGATCTGCAAAATCATATAATTGTTGTATCATTTGTGAGAAGAATATTGTTAAAAGGAAATCATATGCTGTATGAGTATCTGATGAAATAACATATACAGCTGTTTTCTTGTTTCCAATATCTTCGAAATTAATTGTATCTGTTGATGTTAATTCTGCTATTTCTTTTGAGTCAAATTTACCTAATTTTGATTGCAATGTACTTAAGATTGAACTATATGTTTTTTCTGGTGCAATTTCAATTGATTTATAATTCATTCTCGCTGGGTGGTCATAAGGTAATTTATTTATTAAATCTGTTAAAAGATTATTTCCTCCATTTGAATTTGCAGCTCTAACTAATTCTGCACAGCTCGCAAGGTTTTGTTCTTCTTCTGGTCTTGCAGCAAGTAAATAATATATTAATGCTTTTAATAGCATTTCTGCTGAATCTTCCCAGAATGGATCTGATCCTCCACCTTCACTTTGTTGTCCTTTTACAATTGTGTTTGCAATAACATCTACATCTATTTCTGATGTTATATGTTTAAGCGGATTATATCCATCACTATATTGTGGTCTAACTAAGTTTAAAACTTTTATTTCATATCCATTTGATTTTAAATATCCTGCTGTTTTATCATATAATTCGCCTTTAGGGTCTGTAAATATATATGATCCTAATAGTTGATATGCATTAGGTATTGAATAAGATGCTGATTTACCTGATCCAGATCCACCCACTACTAATACATTGACATTTCCTCTTTTATTTACTGGCAAATAGTTTCCATCTGCTAATATAATTCCTTTTTTATTGCTTAATATTTGATATTGTTCTCCGTTTTTGCTCCAGTCACTTGATCCATGTTCAAAATCAGTATATTCATTTTTTGGTGCAGATCTCATTACTCCAAATACGAAAAATATTGCATAAATTATTGAAAATCCACCTAAAGTTTTTAGATAATTTGACATTATATTTCGTTCAACAATTTGGCTAAACCCTTTTATTGGATTTCTAATAGCATTTACAAATTCTGATATTCCCTGTTCCCCATTTTGAGTTACAGCTGTATTATAACCAAGTGTTACAGGCACAATTAATACTATGGCTATAAATATCCATAGTATTGCGAAAATTATAAAATATTTTTTATTTCTTCTTAGGGCACCTTCTACTTTGTAGTTCATTTATATTCACCTTCTCTTTAGTTAAAAGTTTAATTTCTTTCATTACTATCACTAGATGCAACAACATTTCTAGTTTTTTCTCTGCCTCCTGGATATGCCTTTATTGAAATAAATTCAGCTGTTTCATTTACGATATCCTCTTTGCTAACTAGATTTGATATTGTGAGTATATTCCTATCTACGTGTTTTGGAACAGATAATTCTTTTTTATTACCGTCTAATTGTTTTATCTGTTCAGCGACTATAATTGTTTTATCTTTATAACCTGCCGCTTTTCCAATCTTTTTGCCATTTACTGTGTTATTTACCATAGTAAATTTGCCTCCTTATTAATTCTCTCCCCCTCTTACTTCAAAGGCGAAATAAGATTTGTTAGGTTTTAATTTACATCTTCCCCTTATTTTATTTTCTTTTTCATCATAATAAATTCTGGGTTTTAATTCTTCTGTAGTTTCAGGATCTATAACACATATATCCCTCTTTAAATTGGGTGTGTAATTAAATTCTTTAAATTCCTTTTCTTCTTCTGAATATAATGTATTAAACTTAAAAGGTGTTGGTTTTTTTGATATTTTGACTTCATCATCTATTAATATTCCTGAATTGATAACAACTGTTTCTTTTCCAAATGATAATATTACTAGTTGATTTCCATCTGGTTGTGGATCGTCAACATAAAAAGTCTTTCTTGTAGTTTCTCCTCTTATTTCTTCAGAAAAGTCCAATCTTTCTACTGTATATTTAGGATATTCTTTTAGAAATTCTTTCTCTGTTTTATTTATTTGATAAATTACTGTGTTTACCCCTTTTGGATCTGTTATACTAAAATGTTTTCCTTGTAACATATCCATCTTTTACACCTCACTCCTATGCTTTTAATCCATAGTTTATCTTATGTATACGAACCACATACTTTATTATAGCATAATATTGCACTGTTTGTCAACAACTTAGTCATTTTGGCTATATTATACACTCCTTGGATTAAATTTCCTCTCTCACCTTTTGTTGTTGTATATCCTTTTTCAGGTATTTCAATCTTTTCTCCTGATCTAACTCAATTTGGTATATATATTTGTGTTTTAGTATCATCTATTGATTTTACTTTTGTTTTTGTACCTAAAGCTGCTTCCCAAGGTGTAATTGGTATTATAGTGTATAAGTCTTTGCCATTTAGTTTGTACTTTTTTCCATCTTCTATATTTATTTTTATATACAAATCTCCATTCTTTCCACCGTTTTTACCACTTTTACCTTGTCCTATTACTCGTATTTTTTCACCGTTTTGTATTCCTTTAGGTATTTTTATTGTTATGTTTTTATCTTTTCCTTCAACATCTTTTATTACTAATGTTTTTTCCGTTCCAAAAAATCCATCTTCTATAGAAATATTTATTTCTGTTTCAATATTTTCTCCTTTTATTTGCGGTAATTTACTTTGAGCAATTTCTTCTTTTATTTGACTATTTCCAAAAAACATATTAAAGAAATCTTCTGCCATTTCACCAGATGTTTTTTGTTTTGCTTTTTTCATTTTGCTACCAACATTATAGTTCCAAGTTCTATCATATTTACGTTTTGTTGCAGGTTGTGATAGCACTTTATATGCTTCATTTATATCTTTTATTTTTTCTTCTGCTAATTTGTTGCCTATGTTTACATCTGGGTGGTATTTTTTTGCTTGTTTTCTATATGCTGATTTTATTTGATCTATTGTAACTTTACTGTTTTCTAACTCTAATATTTTGTAATAATCCTTAAATTTCATTTGACGTCCTCCAAAAAAATTTGGTACTTGTATTATATCAGTTTGTATTAAAAAAATCTATAGTTTTTGGCAAATTTCGAAAAATTTCATCCCATTTGAAGCTTTAACTAATACAATATCTCCATCACATAAAATTTGTTTTAGTTTTTCTACTATTTCTTCATTATTTTCTAGTAAGTATGTTTCTATATTTGAATTATTTTCTTTTACTTTTTCAATTATATATTTTGAATTTTCACCAGAACATATCAATATTGAAACATCACTTTTTGCAACTTCTTCTCCAACTTTTTCATGTAATTCTTTTGAATATTTTCCCAATTCAAACATATCTCCCAAAACAGCAATTTTTCTTTTTCCTGTATGGTTTGATAGATAATTAATACTGGCTCTCATTGATTCATAACTAGCATTATAACTATCATTTATTAATATTGCTCCATTATCTAATTTTCTAATATCCATTCTTTTATGTGTTAATTCAAATGTTAAAATTCCATTTCTTATTTTTTCATTTGGAATATCAAAAAATTTTCCTACTGTTGTAGCACATAATGCATTATATATAAAATGTTCTCCTCCAACAGGCACTTTTATATCAATTTTTTCATTTAATGTTGTTGCAATAAATTCACTTTCGTTTTCACGCATTTTTATATCTTTTGCTTCTACTTGGCTCTCATTTTGAATTCCATATGAATGTATTTCAATTTCATCATTGTTTTCAATTGCCCATTTATGTAATAAATCATTATCATTATTAATAATTACTTTTGGAATGTTCATTCCATTTAATATTTCAAGTTTTGCTTTTAATATATTTTCTCTTGAACCCAAATTTCCTATATGTGATGTACCTATATTAGTTATAATTGCTAATGTAGGTTTTGCGATATTTGTTAATAAGTCGATTTCTCCAAAATGATTCATTCCCATTTCTACAACTAATGCATTTTCATCTTTTAATCTTAGTATTGTTAATGGTAGACCAATATTATTGTTGTTATTTCCTTCTGTTTTTAAAACCTTGTATTTTTGTTTCATTACATTTGCAACAATGTCTTTTGTACTTGTTTTTCCAACACTTCCTGTTATAGCTATAACTGGTATATTATATAAGCTTCTTTTATAACTTGCTATTTCATATAATGCTTTCATTGTGTCTTCTACAACAATTATTGTTTTATCAGCATATTTTTGAATTTCATTTTGATCTATATTAACATTTTGAATTATTACTACTTGTGCACCTTTATCTAAAGCATCTTTCCAAAATTTGCTTCCATCAAAATTTTCTCCTTTTAACCCTATGTATACATCTCCTTTTTGAATTGTTCTTGTATCTTTTGAAAAATTAATACATTCATCCTCAAGATTCCCTGTTACAAGTCTTCCTTTCGTAACTTTTATAATATCTTCAACATTTATATTTTTCATATTCATTCCTCCAAAATAATTTTTATTATTATATTCCAATTAGCCTTTATATGCAATAGTAAAATAGAGCAGAATATCTATAATATACATACCCTTGCTCTATTTTTATCTAAAAACTATTTATTTTCAACGGCTCTGTTGGCTATTTCTATAGCTTTTGAAACAATACTACCACATGTTTTTGATGGCACATTTTCCCAACTTCCACCATCACTTTTTACTTGGTCATAAACCCCAAGTTCTTTAGCAATTTCTGTTCGTAAGTTTTCAGATATTAATTTGCTATTTTTAGACATATTTGTCTCCTTTCCAAATTTAATCTGTTTTACGGACTGTCCTAAAAAAGTTTTTCAACTTTTTCAATATTATTATTTACATTTTTCAAAATTTTATTTTTCAATTTTTTCTAATGAATTATTTTCATGATAATTTTTGCGATTCCATTTAATATTAGTAAAATAATTAATATTGCTACAAATTTTAATACAATATTTTCTTTAATCTTTTGATATATTTTTAAAAATTTATCTTTCATCTTTTTCCTCGATTTCTTTTTTTCTCAATATATCATATTTATTTTTTATAGTCAATATTATTCAGTCAATGTTCCATTTGGCGTATTTGTGATTATTAAAATATCTTCATCTTTGCCTGTTTCTGCATTTACATATGCAATAAAATCAATATCTTCTATCTTTCCTTTAAATTCATAGCAAAAGACTTCTGTGTTCCATTCTGTTGGAATCATTGCCAATCCTTTGCTTTTCACTTCAATCTTATCACTTAAGTTTTCTTCGGCTTTTTCCATAGATATAATGTTATTCGATATTTCTC
>CAKPLV010000029.1 GCA_934167735.1 uncultured Clostridia bacterium
GATTAACTGAACTTGCATCCATCCAGATTCTTATCTGCTGTCCGTATGGAACATTTATAGTAATATTACTATATGTCATTCCATTACTTCCTTCATCAGGATAAAAAACGTATTTTCCAGTAATTGCATTTCTTGCAGAATCTAAGACCTGTACAGTAAGTTTTACATCACCTATTCCCTGATCTCCTGCAGGTGATCCATACAAACCATCTGCTCTTCTCCATCCAAAGTTGATAGAAACCTGTGTTCCATTAATTGTTTTTACTGGTGTAATGTTTTGATTATTAAAAGTAAAACTTCCAACCTCAATTAATCCTGGTTCCCAGGTCTCAACTCCAGCTGCATATGACAAATTAGTACTTGTCACCAGCATAACAATTGCCACTAAGACTCCAAATAACCGTTTTTTGATTTTCTTCATATAGTTCTCCTCTCAAGATGCAATCTCTAACTTTTCTATCAGAATTATTTATATTATAATTCTGATTATAAAATTCAACATTTTAAATATAACACATTTTTTTATTTTTCATTCAAAAAAGAACTATAAGTAACTCTTTCCTATTTTTTTATCAGCTTAATTTCTATAGGTTCGCTACTATCCATCAAATTCATGTTAAACTTTAAAACTAATGATTTACAATTATCATTAATAGTTAAATCAAATTTTTGTCTAACATTAATTGTTCCATCATAATTATATTTTATACTCTTATCTTCTATTGAATTTTTTAATGGATAATATTTGTTTCCATTTTCATCTTCTAAATAAATTTCAGAAACAACTTTGACACCATTTTTAATAAGTTGATTATACCATGTTTTAAAATTCTCTTTATTCAATTCTTGAGTGGCTTTTCCATCAATATCACTATAAACTGAGTTTGTATTCATTTCTAATGAAATATTAGTACCTGTATTATAGACAGAGAAATCTGTAACCAAAACATTTGGGTTATTACAAGATTCAACAGTATATATTTCACATTCTCTATTATAAAATTTTTCAGGAACTTCTAATTCTAAATTCCAGTCTCCATTTGCTATTACTTCTGTTTTATCAGACAATATAAAATTCATCTTAGAAACGCCTATGTTTATTATTTTACTTTTTGGAAATTTATCAGTATTTAAGTTATATATTAAATATATATCATTATCATTTCTACTACTAATATAACTTTCTTGTTCAGCCACAAGATATTTTTCATTATATTTTCCAAATGTATAATTAAAATTATTTGTTTCACAATACTTATCAAGTCTTTCTTTATCTTCGCAATACAATATATTGTTTTCTTCATCTGTAATAATCATATCATTTAAATTTATATTTGATATCTTATTAAATAATTCTGTATCTTCAATATGTACTTTAAATGTAAAACTCAAATCATAATCATCCATCAAGAAATTCTTTACTTCAATATTTATTCCATTTGATTCTGCTATTTGTTGTGCTGGAACTTCTATATAATCATTCTCTATTGCTTTTTCAACACCTTTACTGTAATTAAATATATTTTTTACTGCTCTTGTTATCTCATCTGCAAATACTATTCCTGTTGTTAAAAACATTGTACAACATGCTGCTGCCACAAGTATTTTTGTTTTACTACTATTATTAGTTTCCCTTCTTTTAATTTTTACAACATTTCTTTCTGGTAAATTTTTCAAAGTTTCATATATCATTGTATTATATTTATCTGGAATAGAAATATTATTTTTTTCATTATTTAATAATAAATTAATCTGTCTGTCTGTTTTATTCATACTTTTAATTCTCCTTTGTCCATTTTTAAGATTTTCTCCCTTGCTCTTGATAATTTTGATCTTATTGTGCCATCTTTCATATTTAATATTTTAGAAATTTCCTTAGTTGTATAACCATGTTCATAATGCAGTAATATTATCAATCTCTCCTCATATGTTAAATTTTTCATTACACTTTCCAGTTCCATCGTCGAATTTGTTACTGGTTCTGCTATCAAATAATTTTCATATCCATGTTCTTCAAAGGAGACTGTTTCGATTATACTTTTCTTTCTAAATACATCATTACATTTATTTATCAATATTCGTATCATCCAACCTTTAAAACTTGATATTTCTTTTAGTTTATTAATTGACGAATACATCGCAAGTATTGTTTCTTGTACAATATCACATATATCGTCATCTGATAAACCTATTCTTGCTCTTGCGATTCTATATAAATCATCTTTATAATATATTATTAGTTTTCCAAATGCTTCATTATTTCCATCTCTTGCTTCTTTTACTAGCTTATCTATATCTTTTTGTTTCAATAGTATTTCTCCTCCTTTGTCTAAAAATTATTCCTTACCTAATATAGGTCTAAAAAAACATCATTTTTGTTGCATTTTTATCTATAGAATAATTTATTTTATCATTTTTTATAAAAAAAATAGTAGCTTTGATTACTACTATTTCTTAGATATTAAAAATCCTTTTATTGTATTTATAAATTTAAAGTACATCTTTAATTCATCTTTTGAACTTTTGTCAAGAAAATTATCAATTATGTTTCTTATACTTAAAATCTTTGTTTCACTATCTCCATATAATATATAATCTGTAGTTACTCCTGTTGCTGAACTAATTTTGTTTAATCCTTTTATACTTATTAGGATTTCTCCTCTTTCTAATTTTCCAAGATTATTTTCAGATATTCCACATCTTTCTGCAAATGCTTGTCTTGTTTCTTTATACATCTTTTCTCTTATTTCTCTAACTCGTACACCAATTTCTATTTTATCTAATGTCATTCTCTGCGCCTCCATATCACCATTGTTCTTATTACGATATATTCTATATTCATTTATAGGAATAATACATATCAAAACATAGGTGAATTATTTTCCTCTTTAAGAATAGTATATCAGTTTTATTAGTGTTTATTCAAAACAAAAGGAGAATATACAAAATACTCCCCTTTATTTATATCTATTAACAGTTCTAGCTACATATCCAACTCTATTTGTAGCAATCGCTCTAACTTTATCCCATACATATCCATCAGCATTTGCAACATCTTTTTGTAGTATTTCAACAGTAGTATTTGCTTTATATAAATGTGCTTTTCCTTTTAATGATGGTTCTTCTCTTATATTTGTGTTTACAGCAAATTTCATTGTTTCTTTATCAATTTGATAATCATTACTATCATATTCTCCTACAACATTTGGTATTCCCATATATTCTGACGCATTTATTTTTCTTAATACTTTTCCATTTGAAAATTCTCTTATTTCAACATGTGTATGAACTCCTGTTGCATTCCCCGATTTTCCCATTAATCCTACAACTGTTGTATATTTAACATTTTGACCAACTTTTACATATATTTTTGATAAGTGAGCTAAATAAATTCTATTTTCTGAGTTATTTTCTTTAATTCTTACATAGTTTCCAAATCCACCATTATCATATCCTGCTCTTTCTACAATTCCATTACAAATAGAATATACTTTTGTTGAAGTAATTCCAACCAAATCTGTCCCTTCATGCTTGCCAGACTTCCATAATGTTCCTTTTCGACCATATTCACATGTCAATTTGAATTTTCCTGTGAATGGTATTTTTGTTGGCATATTGATCCCTCCTATTTATAATATATTATATTCATTTGGGAATATTTAGTGTAATAAAATCAAAAAAAATACTTATGCTATTAACATAAGTATTTATACCGTTATGGTGAGCCAGAAGGGATTCGAACCCCCGACCCCAGGCTTAGAAGGCCCGTACTCTATCCAACTGAGCTACTGACCCAAATTCGTTACCTGATTATAATAACACATTTTATAATAAAAGTCAACATTTAATCGTAATATTTTTTATTTTTTTATACCCCTAATAATTTTACTTCAACATTGTACATTTTATATTTTTGTGTTTCATTATCTATTTTAAATTCAATTAATGTATTTTCTAATGTTTCTTTATTTTGTCTAAGATCTGTTGTGAAATATAATTTTATTTGGCTTAATTCTAATTTATTTCTAACAATTTCTCTAAATACTTCAGCTGTGTGTTTATCATCTTCACATACTAAAATTAATTGAGGTAATGTTGAATATCCAGAATCTCCTGGTACAAAATTATCATAGAAATCTTTATACATTTTCATTTTATCTACTAATTTCTTTTGCCAATCTTCTTCTCTTCTAACAACTTCAAACAAAAATGTGATTGCTTTATTATTTTTTGTTAATCTAACAGATCCACCTGTTGCTTTAAATGTTTTTCCAGCTGTTTTTGCTAGCAATGCTGGTTTAACAACATAACTTTCTAGTGCTTTAACTTTTCTTAAATATGCAATCAAAGTTTGATTTCCTGCTAATCTCTTTTTTATCATTGCAACTGGTTTTACATTATCTGATTGTTGCCATTTGCAGTCTATTTCTCTTGATGTTAATAAATATTTTCCCATTTTTTCTAGACAATATATTCTATATATTCCTTTTCCTTCTTCTGAAGTAAAATAATATCTTGTTAATATTTTTGATTTTACTAATTGCTCTAATTTTGTATTTAATTTATCTTGTGTTTTTGGATCATATCCTTTATATACTAACATTTGATATAATTGTCTTGATGTTATGAATTCAAATTCATTAACCAATTCTAATATTGCAAAATGAATATCTGTTATATGTCCTATATTTATTTTGTGCATAATTTGATTCATTGAAACATATCCATCTTTTCCGTCAAATGTTTTTATTTCACCTTCTCTTATTGCAAATGGTGATACTTCTGCTTTGATTTGGTTATCTTCAACCATATCAATCCCTCCTTATAATTTATTTAAACTATAACTAGCTTTACTTTCTTCTTATCTGGAATTATTTTTCTTATGCATACATCTACTGGTTGACCATATTTTAAATTTTCTGTATATTCTGTCATTCCTACTAAATTAGGAGTTAATTCTATAAAAACTCCATTCTTATTTTTTTCAGCATCTCTAACAATTCCTTTGACAGTCATTCCTTCTTTAAAATTATTTATATTTTCTTCCCATGTACCTAAACAATCTTTATATGATAAATTAATTTTTCCAGTTATTTTGTTTATTGATTTTACCATACATTTTATTTCTTGTCCAATTTTTACTCTTTCTTCTGGAGATTTTATTCTGACTACAGAAAGATCTTCTATGTAAGCTAAGCCTACAGGTCCATCTTTTAGCTCTATAAATGCTCCATATGGCTTTATTCCTGTTACTTTTCCTTCTACTATTTGACCTTCAGAAATTTTCATTTGTTTCTTTCTCCTTTATCTTATGTTTTAGTTGTATTATATATGTGTTTTTATTTTTTTTCAACTATTTTATTATTTCTTTTACTTCTTTTTCAGTTAAATATCTCCATTTTCCTAGTTCTATGTCTTTTACACATATATTTCCAATTTTACTTCTATGTAATGCTAATACTTTTCTTCCAACAGCTTCACACATTTTTCTAACTTGTCTATTTTTTCCTTCATGAATCTTTATTTCTAATCTTGATATATTTTTTTCAGAATCTGTTTTTAATATCTTAACTTTTGCTGGTTTTGTAATATATCCATCAATTTCAACACCTTTTGAAAGTTTTTCTACTTCATCATTTGTTATAATTCCTTTTAGTGTTACCGTATATGTTTTTTCTATTTCATGTTTTGGATGTGTTACTTTATAAACAAAGTCTCCATCATTTGTTAAGATTAATGCTCCTGATGTATACATATCTAATCTTCCTACAGGAACTATTCTTTCTTTAACTTTTACCAAGTCTAGTACTGTATCACGGTCAAATTGATCATTTACTGTTGTTACATATCCAATTGGTTTATTTAATAATATGTAAATCATTTTTTTATTATTCTTTACTTCTTTATCTTCAAAGCAAACTTTGTCTTTTTGTGGATTAATTTTTACACCAAGTTGTGTTATTACTTCATTATTTACTTTCACTTTTCCTTGAATAATGAATTCTTCACATTTTCTTCTTGATGCAACTCCACAGTCTGCTAAATATTTTTGTAATCTTATTTCTTCCAATTTATTCTCCTTTAATTTTAGTACTATTTTATTTTTATTTGCATAATATATATTAATTCCTTTTACTTTTCTAAAAGGCTTTATATAGATTCTCCAGCAAGAATATCTTGCTGGAATTTTAATTTTCATTATCTAATTTGTTTATAATATCTTGAAAATATTCTGGTAATGGTGCTTCAAGTTTCATTTCTTTTCCTGTAATAGGATGTTTAAATTCTAATGACTTAGCATGTAAACATTGTCCTACAACTCCGAATTTATTTTTACCATTTGAATATGTTGTATCACCTATTATAGGATATCCTATATATGATAAGTGTACACGTATTTGATGTGTTCTTCCTGTTTCAATATTAACTTGTAATAATGTGTATTTATCATATCTTTTTATAACTTTTATATGTGTTATTGCATTTTTTCCTTCTTTATTGACAGCCATCTTTTTTCTATCTGATGTGCTTCTACCTATTGGCATATCTATTGTTGCTTCGTTTTCTTTTATTACTCCTCTTACTAATGCAATATAAGTTTTCTTTACCTCATGATTTTTTATTTGATCACTCATTTTTACATGTGCTTTATCATTTTTAGCAATTATAAGTAGACCTGATGTGTCTTTATCTAATCTATGAACTATTCCTGGTCTTAATTCTCCACCAATTCCAGATAGTGTTTCTTTACACATACCCATTATTGCATTTACAAGTGTTCCATTATAATTTCCATTCGCTGGATGAACAACCATTCCTTTAGGCTTATTTACAACTATTATATCTTTATCTTCATATATTACATCTATTGGTATATCTTCAGCTTCTATACTTATTTCTTTTATTTCTTCTGGAACAACTGTTACAACATCATCTATATTAATTTTATAAGCAACTTTTTGTTTTTTTCCATTTACTAATATATTTCCTTCTTCAATCATTCTTTGTGCTGATGTTCTCGTAATATTTTCATTTTTTGTTGCTATATAAGCATCAAGTCTTTTTCCTTTTTCATTTTCTGTTATAATATATTTTTCCATTTTCTTTCCTTACTTTTCAATTTCATAAAATACAAAATTTTTATCTTGTTTTAATAATTTATATCCTTTTAATTTCGTTTCTCTTATAATCATATTTATTTTTGAATTTTTGTATAATATTACATGTGTAATATCGTATTTATCAAATATTTTACCAAAATATGTTGATATATTTGAACTTTGTATAAAGTCTGTAAATACATCTACTCCTTCATTAAATTCAGGTGCATATAAGTCTGCTCTTGAATCTATAAATACTGGTATTCCTCTAAATAATAAATAACTTCCATAATTATATTCATTATATAATCTCATTTGTGAAATGTCTTTTCCACTTTCTTCAAAATATTCAAGTATAAAATCACTCATTTCAACAGGATATGAACTTTTATCTATATATTCATCATCTAGTTTTGGTTTTATAAATATGATACTCATTATCAACACTATTGATGTTATCATAAAAATTCCAAATTTACTCATTACCCCATCTATGATTTTATCACTTAATATATTTATATTGTTATTTACAAAACATTCTACTATAAGTTTGTTAAGTATTATTGATCCTATAAGTATTAACATTGTTGCTTGTCTTTTTGAAAAGAATGTTAATAGTGTTAATCCACTTAACATTAATAAGTCTGTTAAACTTATTTTATTTTTACTAAATAGTAGTAAAGCTATATATGCTATTATAAGACATATCATATCAATATCATTTATTAGAACTAATGGTTGATGTTCATTTATATTTTGAGTTGTATTTCCTTGCATTGTTTTTATAAGATATGTGTATGGTACAGTTCCTAAAGGTGTTAAAAATCCTGTAAATATACAAATTATTAATGTTATTATTAATAATTTTGTTCCATCTTTTTTAGTTATTGTGATTTTTCCATTGTTTGATGGTTCTTTTCCATATTTCTTTGCAATTTTTTCTTCAATAACTGCCATTATATATTCCGCTATATATGGCAAATATAATACAAATGTGAAAGGCCATACTGCAACATGTAAATTAGCTATTAATACTGATAAAATAATTAATCCTATCATGCATTTCTTTTCTTTGCTATCTACTAATCTTTCAATACAATATATTTCTATTATGAATAATATAAATGTTACTAATTGGGCCCTTGCTGCTATATAATCTTTTAATAAATACATTGATAATAATGTTATTACAAATGATATTATTTCATTTTTAGCAATTTTTTTATTTACTAAAAATATTGATGCACCAAGTATTATAGAAAAACAACATGTTGATATATATAGTCCTGTCATTCCTCCTATACTGTATATAAGGTATATTATTACATCGTACAACCAATGTGGATAGGTATACTCTAGGTTTTCATGCCATGAAAATGGATCAAGCATATCTATTTCTCCATTTTCTATTATATGCTCTCCTATTTTTATAGTATAAAATGTATCATTTTGAAGTGTTTTAGGTGTTAAGCTTATGCAAAATACGCCTATTAGTATTATTGCTAAGATTACAAAAAATCTTTTTTTATATTTTATATTTTCCATATTGTCTAAACCTTTCTTTTTATTTTTTAATTATTATAGCAAAAAAAAATTGAAAAGGCTAGCCTTTTCTTTTTAATTTCTATACAGCTTCTTGGTTTTCTGTTTCTTCTTTTTTCTCAGTT
>CAKPLV010000030.1 GCA_934167735.1 uncultured Clostridia bacterium
GAACTATCTACCATTGTTATTTTAGTATTTGCAGGTAATACACAACTTGAAATCAAGCAATGTTTGTATCCGACCATTCCAGTTGTACTATCAGCCTCATAATAGTAATCTGGGTCTGTTGAATAATTTCCTAAATATAATGAATAATAAGTTGATAGTGAACTCTTACTTGTTATATTAGTATTAGTTGTGGGGAACATACTATATTTTTTACCAGGTGTAATTGCACCTTCGTAGTAATCTGTTGCTAATTTTATTGTATTATTTGTTGATAATGTTAATACAATATATACATTTCTTATTATCATTTCTTCATCAATATTATCTTTTTTGTATTTTGCTTGAAGTTTAATTGTTACAGTTCCTAAATTTTCGGTTTTACTTATATTTTTTGAACTTGCCATATATAAGCTGAAGTTTGGTGTGTTGTTTGAGTTTTCACTCAAATACTGTGTTGTGCCATTATATGTTCCTGTATCTTTTTTATTTTCATCTGTATAAAAGTTTGTTGTACCTTTTGTTTGCCATCCAGTATTTCCAGCAGTCATTGTTAATGAAAATCTGCTATTTGCTTTATCTGGATCCATTTCTATGTTTGGAATATCACTTTGATTTGTTAATGTTACACCTTCTTTTAAGTCTGATGTATCAAATCCAACTACTTCTAAGATCATATTTGGATTATTCAATCCTGTTAATTCCAATACATGTGTTGATGTTGTTGCATATTTTGTTGCAATTAATTCTATATTATCATAATAAATGTCATCAGAAGTTTTTCCTACTATCCATTGATAGAATGCACCTTTTTCTGGTGTTGGTGTAATATATTTTGTATTTATTACTCCTCCTTCATTATAATTTGTATAAAATCCATCAACTGTTATGTCATGTGTATCATAATGTTTTCCTTGTACATATGAATTTCTTGCAAAATCTTCAATATCATCTGGTATTGTATCTCCATGCTTATACCCTGCTCCATATATTCCTGTTGTTCTATTTATTGTACCTTTATAAATACCTACATATGTCATACCCTTTACTTCACCATGAGCTCCGTCTTCTGTTCTAAGTATCATATTTTTTCCCTGTGATAGATATATTCTGTTATCAACATTTTGACTTGTTATTCCATCATTTCCAATTGTTACTGTTGCCTTGTTGTCTGAAGCATCAACACTTGTGAATTTTTCAACTATATTTACACCACTTGCCAAATATAGTGTAGTATTATTTTTTACTATTAAATTATTTATTCTGTTGAATGTATAAATAGCTGTTGCAAGCTCATTAGTTCTATCTGTTGTTCCTGTTAAATACATTCCGCATTTATTTAATACTACTTGTGTAGCTCTTTGGATGGAAATGTTTTCTTTTAGATTAGTTGCCGTTCCATAATTCGATACATTTACATATCCTTTTCCTGAAATTTTGGCAGCATTTCCTGATCCAAATATACTTCCCTTTATTGCAAATGTATATGTTCCATTGTCATATCCATCTGCATTTATATCTATATTTACATCACCTGTTACACTCTCAAATGTAAAGTCGTAATTTTCAGAACCAGCAGAGTTTGATTTTCCACCACCAAATACAGTTCCTGAAATTAATATACTTCCTTTTATAAGTGATGTGTCATTTACAGCTGTACTTCCTACTTTCACTTGTGTTTGTCCATTTACAACAGATGTATTTGCAGCCCCATAAACATCTCCATTTATAATTCCACCTGTTATTAAAACCTGTACTAATGAGTCTTTTGATTGTGATCCATTTGCAGCAGCATTTCCTCCTCCAAATAAATCACCAGCAATTTGTGTTGTTCCTTCTACTTTTATAATACTATTTCCTAGAACAATTGCAGCAGCACCATTTCCTCCACCATATGCACTTCCTGTAATATTTGCATTTGAAAGTTTTACATTTGTATTTCCAGTGGTTTGAGCCTCATTTCCTCCACCATATACATTTGTTACTGAAGAATTTACAATTACTTCTGTGTCTATTGTATTTCCACCAGCATTATTTCCTCCATATACATTTTCTACTATTCCTGAATTTATATTTACATATGATTTTGTTACTGTTCCTTGTTGATTTGATCCTCCATATATATTGCTTGTATTACTTCCCGCTAATGTTATTGATGAATTTGTTACATTTGCTGCATTTCCTCCACCAAATCCATTTGTTACTGTTCCACCTGTTAAACTAACATTACTTGCTGTTGTTGTAGCTTGATATCCACCACCATATACATTTTCAACAGTTCCTCCTGTTACTGAAACATTTGAAGTGTTTGTTACACCACCAATGTCATTTCCACCAAATACATTTGTAGCTGTACCTGATTGTATGTATACATGACTTGCTGTTACCGTTCCTGATGAATCTGATCCACCAAATATATTTTTCGCATATCCTCCTTGTAAGTATATTGCTCTTGTTGTATCTGTTGTTCCACTTGATTGTAAATCAGCTGCCATTCCCCCATTAAATGCATATTCTACATCTGCATTTTGAAGTAAATTTACATATACTCCTTTTGTTGCAGTTGTTATACTAGCTTTGTTTCCTCCACCATATACACCTAACAATGTTGATTTATATTTTTGTCCTATATTTACAGTAATTGTTCCTGATGTTGTACCATTTATATCATTTCCACCAAATACCCTACATTCTGGTAATTCACTTCCATTTACTTCTAATGTTGCGTTTCCTGCTATTGTTGCAGCAGTATTGGTATTTCCTTTTCCACCAGCAAACACATATCCAACAATATTAGCCTTTGCTGAAGTATCTCCTGCTGTTGCTCATTCTGCACCTTTTGTAATATCATTTATAGTTACAGTTACATTTGAATTCATTTTTCCTAATGAGCTTCCACCATAACAGCTTCCATAGATGTTTATATCATTATCTGGTCTTATTGTTACTGTTGCATTACCTGATACAGTTGTACTTGAACCATATCCTCCACCAAATAATACTGGATCATCTGTAGTGTTTCCTTCAACTCCAAGTGTTCCTCCTGTTACAGTTACAGTTGTTGTTGTTGATATTGTTCCAGATGTATTTGAGCCTCCATAAACAGCTCCTTTTACTTGTCCACCTTTTACATTTACTTGTGTTGAACCATATATACTACTAGTATTTGAACCTCCATAAACATTTCTGTCTATTGTTCCACCAAGTATTTCAATTATTGCAGTTGCAGATGTAGATCTTGTCGAACCAACAATTCCATAGTTTCCTCCACCATATACACTATTTAATATGTGTGCATTATCTGCAATTATTATGTGTGTATTATCAACTTGTCCTGCTGAAGAAGCACCACTCTGACCATTTCCTGCTCCTAGTATACATCCAGCTTCTACATAATATAATTTTCCATTATTATCATTTGATGTATCATCATCTGTTATATATCCAACCAGTGTTTCATCACCAATTTGAGCATTTCCACCAACATATACCAATGTATTACAATTTGATATTTGTCCTTCAGTTGATGTAGTATATCCATTAGAGCCTCCACTTACGCTGTATCTAACTTTTCCTCCTGTTATTTGAAGTATTCTTGATCCATAAGTTGTAGATTGACCTGCACCACCAACAATATTATATATCTCTCCACCTTTAACATACAATTTTGTCAAAACAGCTGTACTATTACTAGCAACTTTTAATCCGCAGTTAATATTATAAATAACACCACCTTCAACGACCATATATCTGTCACTTATATCTTTTGTATAATTGCTAGTTCCTGTTCCATATCCTCCCATATATATTCCAGATGTATAAGCATCACCATATCCATCATTTGCAGCATCAACCCCAAATACGCCACTTTTCACATTAATTAAATATGCTTTATCTCTTATATTTGATTTACCATTTATACCTCCTCCAGCATTTACAGTATTTCTAAAATAAGAACTCAATTTATTATTATCATTTAAAGCTCTATCAATATCACTTCCTAGAGTCCAATAAACCGTTCCGTAATAACTTGATGTTGTTCCATATACATTCCATCCAAGTAAAGAAGAATATTTTCCAGATTCTATAACTAACTTATATGCATTATTCGAATTACTTGAACTTCCAACTGTAGTTCCACTTGAAAATCCTCCAATTACAGAACCAGCAACAGCTGCATTATATGTTGTATCTGCTAGTTTCATTCCTCTACCAATTCTAAAATTATTTGCTCTTCCATAAAATATTGGATAATTTGAACTAATTGATGTTCCTTGGCTACTACATGCATTCTTATATCCTGTTGCATTTACATTTACATATTCAAGTTGCATATCTGCATATAAGTTTATATCTTGATAATTATTTTGTGTTAAATCCATAATAGCACTATCTCTATAATCTGTATGATCATATAAACTTGTTATTGTTACTGCAACATTTTTATTTGATGTATAATTAGTGTTATTGTTAATATAAGCATCTTTTGTGTTAGTTAATTCTCCTTCTCTTATATTTTCCATAGTATATGTTAGTAAATTAAATTTAGTTGCATCTGCCTCTCTTGTTGCAATTCCCCAGCTATCACCTTGATAACACAAATAATATGTATCTCTTCTATTTGATATATAAAAAATCCCATTTCTATATGACCAAACCTGTGAACTTGTCGACATACTAAGATAATAACTCCACCAAGAAGATGTCATACCTAAATAATTCCCTGTTAAACTATTTTTTAATGTATATCCATTTCCACTTTTATTTATGATCCATTGCATTCCAGCTGATGGTTCCTCTGTAGAAGGCAATGTTGTATTAATTATATTATTTTCTTTTACTCCAATTGCATTACTTCCAGCATAATTTCCCTCTGCAAGTATATATTTTTCCCCTGATATTAAATTATTTGTATGATATGCAACATCTCCATAAACTTTTTTGGTTCCAGTAATACCCCTTGTGTAATTAGGGCTTGAATCAATATTTCCTGTAAGTACTATAATATTGTTTTCTCTATCACTTCTGTTACTACTATTGTTATATAAATAGTTAAATGCTGCTCCCCAAGACCCAAATGGTTCATCTGTTGTTAATCCACTATTTAAATTATCATTTCCTGTATCTGGATTTAAATATACAACTTTTGCTTCTGTCCAATTTGTATAAACATTAATTGTTATATTGTTTGAACCTGTTAATGTTATTGTTTGAGTATTTGTCTTAGAATCTTTTGTTATTGTTCCATCAGTTGATCTCCAACCACCAAATCCATATCCTGTTGGTCTATCATTAAATGGATTATCTACTAATTCTATTGATATGTTTCCATTAATAATAGGTACAGTCTTTTTATATGTAATTACATTATATCTTTCTGTTAATGAAACATATCCTATTTTTTCTGGATCTATTTCATCATTTGCATATGCATGATAATTTAATGTTATGTTTGCAAATGATGTATATGTATTTTTATTTGTACCTGTTGCATCATCTGTGTAATTTTGTCCCATCCAATAATACTTGTCTGAATCTGCATCATCAATTGTTAAGACAGATTCTGCCATTCCATCAATTGCAAGAGCTGTTGCTTCTGCATCTTCTAGTCCAAATATTGAAAAACTTTTTGTTGTATTATCTTCAATTTTTTCAATTTGATTATCTTCTTTTATATGCCATACATTTACATCTTTATCTTTTAATGAATCTTTTTCTATATTTATATTTACACTTTGATCTATTTGATATGGTTCATATTCTTTTCCATCTGATTGTATTTTTATATCATAAGCTACTGCTAAGATTACAGGTTTTGTTGTCTTTTTTCTAATTTGACTTTGTACTGATTTTAAGTCAACATCTGTAATTTTTAATTCTGAATTTTCTGGCATATATCCTGAAGCAGTTATTGTTGTATCATTTTTTTGTTCTGTTAGTAATTTATTGTAATAAGCTATTCCATTAACTTCTTTTGTATCATAATGTGCAATAATTGTTAATTTTTTTTCTCTTATTTCACTAGTTGTTAAATAAATTTTGCTTTCTGGTAAAACATCATTTGGGCCAATCTCATCTATTGTTGTTTTATCAGTTTCTTTTTTTGTTTCAGTTTTTACAGTATTTTCTGTATCTACAGTATTTTGTGTACTAGTTTCTGCTGTATAGTATGAATATTTAACTACTTTTTTGTTATCTAAGTATTGAGGTAATTTTATATAAAATGTATCTCCATTACTTCCTTCTGTTGTGTTTACATCAAGACTTGCACTTTTAGTCATATCAAGTGCATTTTTTATTTCAACATTTATTTCTATGATATCTTTTGCCTTTGAAAAATTTGCAGTATAATATGTTACTACAGCTATTACTGAAAATATTAAAAGAAATGCTGTATTTATTAATTTCTTTTTTAAGATTTTTACTTTGCTTTTAGCCAAGTTTTTTCTCATTTTTTCCTCCTACTCAATAACTTCTTTACGTATTTCAACTTTTTTTGTTTCTCTTAAGTCTGCATTTACAACCATATTTAATCTTGTTTGCTGATTTGTATTTATATTTTGAACAGATATATAAGTTTGTTCTAGTATATTTCCATTTTCATCAACAAAATTTATTGGAATATTTTCTTCTGCTTTTGACATTCCTAAATTTTTTATATCAAAATTAACAAGTGTTAATTTTGTTTCTTCTATATAACTTAGTGTTACTTTTACTATTTTTAAATTATTATATAATTCTTCTGGCAATTCTATTTCTCTTATTGTATCACTAGGTTTTACTGTATTATCTTCTTTTACTGTTGTATTCATTTCTTCTTTTATAACATTTTTTTGCTCTTCAATGCTAAAATCTTTAACATGAGGCTTTTCTTCATCTTTTTTTATGAATTTTGTTGCCACAAAAACAAGAATTGTTATAAAAGTTACTTCTAGGACTAAATTTCTAATTCGTCTTTTGTAATTTCTCGTTCTATGTCTCAAACGCCCCATTTTTTCCTCCATTCTCATTTTTTGACAAAACTCTACATCTGCCAAAAGTATAGCATATTTATATCTTTTTTTCTACATTTTTTTCGTCTTTTAATGTTACATTTTTGTTACAATTATATTACAAATAAATTACAGAAATAATTGCAATTTTTTTATTTTTTTTTGTCATTTTTATTGGAAAAAAATATTTTATATGATATAATTTGTGATGAATTATGTTTTTAGAGAGGTAAAATTATGATAAATTATAATGATGAACTAAACAATCCAACTCAATTTGATGCCATGCTAGTAAAAGAGATGGCTATTATTGATGGTCTACAACTTTCTCAAAGTAGTTTAAAAAATTATATAAACATATATGTTGATGAAATATCAACAACATTTGCAAATGATGAAGTATTTAAAAACATGCTATTAGCAAGTTTAGAAACAGCCCTACTTCAAATAGGAATTAACACAACAGATTTAACAAACTTATATAATATTTTAGATATTATATCATCTCAAAAAACTTCATTAGCTGAAAGTATAGATCAATATAATAAACTATTTGGAAAAGTAGAAAAAAATATTAATATAGTTAAAGAAATATTACAAAAAACAATAAATTCTTTTGAACAACTTTCTGCAATTTCAAATAAAACAATTGGTACAAACAAAGAAAATTCAGATAAATTAAAAGAAGCAAAACAAGCAATTATGGGATCTGCTGGAAAAAGCACAAAACAAAGAAAAAATATTACAAGAAACATTAAAGAAATTACAGATAAAGCCTCTTCAGATTTATTATGTTTCTTTCCTAAAAATGATAATGATATATTTGCAGTTTCAACAGTTCAAGATACATATAAAGTATTATTTAACGAAAAATCTGCAACAGTACGCATAGATAAAGATGATTTCAATTTTACATTAAAAACAATCGGAGTTCAAATATCAAACTCAGAAAATGTATTATTAATATCACGCGAAGCACCTGGATACTTCATAATTACAAATATGCCAATTGAAGTACCATCATATATAAGTGTATCACGTATAGACAGAAATAAAAATTTCATAGAAATTGGTGTTACAAACCCTGTTTTAAGTATTTCTGTTACAAAAAATGAAATCGCATTCTCAGACGAACTTGAAGAACCAACAACAGTAAAACCAAACCATGCAAAAACAATTTCTGTTAGTCCATCAGAAGATGAGCCACTTCCAAAGAAATTATTAAATAAAACTTTTTCAACTGGTGATACAATACCTATGCATCAAGATATAATACAAAATATAGCACAACCAATAATACAACAACAG
>CAKPLV010000031.1 GCA_934167735.1 uncultured Clostridia bacterium
TCATGGAGAGATTTACCATTTGTATATAATCAATGGTGTAGTGTATTAAGATGGGAAAAAGAAACAAGACCATTTTTACGTTCAAGAGAATTCTTATGGCAAGAAGGACATACAATACATGAAACAGAAAAAGAAGCAAGAGAAAGAACATTACAAATGTTAAAGATATATGCAGATGTTGTAGAAAACTTATTAGCAATACCTGTAATACAAGGAATAAAAACAGAATCAGAAAAATTTGCAGGAGCAGATGAAACATATACAATAGAAGCAATGACATATGATGGTAAAGCACTACAATCAGGGACATCACATTATTTTGGTCAAAACTTTACAAAACCATTTGATGTAACATTTCAAAATAGAGAAGGAAAACAAGAATATGCATATCAAACATCATGGGGAATATCAACAAGACTAATTGGTGCAATAATAATGGCACATGGTGATGATAGAGGATTAAAACTACCACCAAGAGTAGCTCCAACTCAAGTAGTATTAGTACCAATCGCAATGCACAAAGAAGGAGTAAAAGAAAAAGCAGAAGAAATATATACACAACTAAAAGATAAATGCAGAATAGAATTAGATCTTAGAGATAATGTATCACCAGGATATAAATTCAATGATTGGGAAATGAGAGGAGTTCCATTAAGAATAGAAATGGGACCAAGAGATATTGAAAATGGAGTATGTATTTTAGTAAGAAGAGATACAAACGAAAAAATAGAAACAAAAATAGAAGAATTAAATGACAAAATAGAAGAATTATTAGAAGAAATTCAACAAAATATGTTTGAAACATGCAAAAAAAGAATGGAAGAAAAAACAACAATAGCACACAACTTAGAAGAATTCCAAGCAAACATGAACAAAGAACAAGGATTTATAAAAGCAATGTGGTGTGGAAGTGCTGAATGTGAGGCAAAAATAAAAGAATTAACATCAGCAAAATCAAGATGTATGCCATTTGAACAAGAACATATAGATGATAAATGTGTATGTTGTGGTAAACCTGCAGACAAAATGGTAATATGGGGAAGACAATATTAAAAATTAATAAAATATTCATTTAAAGTAGTTGTAAAAATAAGAAAAAATTGATATACTTAATACATAAAAAATTTTTATTTTTTAAATTCAAAACCTATAAAAGGAGGAAGGTAAAATGGAAGAAAATAAAAAAGAAAACAAAGAAGAAAATGTTGACGAAATAGTAGAAATAATAGAAAACGAAGAAGGAGCAAATGACGGAATAAAAATCTCAAATGATGTAGTAGCTGTAATTGCTGGAGTTGCAGTATCAGAAGTACCTGGAGTAGCAAGTATGTCAGGAGGATTTGCTGGAGGAATCACAGAAGTTCTAAGTGGTAAGAAAAACTTATCAAAAGGAATAAAAGTTGATGCTGATGAAAAAGAAGTAAAAATCGATGTAAACATAATAGTAGAATATGGTTCAAGAATACCAGATGTTGCATTCGAAATTCAAAACAGAGTTAAAAAATCAGTAGAAAACATGACAGGATTAAAAGTAGCAGAAGTTAATGTACATGTACAAGGTGTAAAAACAGAAAAAGAAGAAAGTGAACCAAAAGAAGATAAAGAATAAAGAAATGGAGTAATGAATATGAAATTTTTAGAAAGACTTACCCTAATTATATTTTCATATGTAATATTAATATTATCAATAATACTAAGTTTACTAGTATTTAACTGGTTAGATCCAGAAACAGTTACAGAAATGATACAATCTGCAGTAGAAGGAGCTGTATCAGCAAAAATAATTTTAGCAGTATGTTTTGTATTTATCATATTAGCAATAAAATGCATATTTTTTGATGAAACATCAAAAGAAAAATTAAAAGAATCACAAGGAATTTTATTAAAAAATGAAAATGGTGAATTAATGATTTCAAAAGAATCAATAGACAATATGGTAAGAAATGCTGTTAAATCATTTGAAAATGTAAAAGAATGTAACACAAAAATAGATGTAAACAGTGAAAATTACATTGTAATAACATTATACTTAGTAGTTAATGAAGAAGTTATATTAAAAGACTTAGCAAGCAGTTTACAAAAAGAAATAAAAGATGAAGTTAAAAAGATTTCAGACTTAGAAGTTTCAGAAGTTAACATTAAAGTAATGAATTTACAAACAGGTAAAAAAAGTAAAGAATAGGAAGAGAAAAAATGGATGGGTTTAAAAATTTTATAACAAAATACAGAGGTGCATTAATAGGTGTTATAGTAGCTATATTAATCCTTTGTACTAGATTATATGAACTAATATTAGCAATAGTACTTTTATTCATAGGTGCATTTGCTGGAAATTATATTCAACAAAATAAAGATGAAGTAAAAGACAAGTTAAAAAATTTTATTGATAGATTATAAAGGTGGGAAAAATGAAAAGATCAGCAATTAGAGAGCAAGCATTCAGATTGATATATAGTTTAGAAATACAAAAACAAGAAAACTTAGAAGATCAAATAGACTTATATTTTGAATGTAATGAAATATCAGAAGAAGAAGCTAAAAAATACATAAAAGATGCAGTAATAGGAATAAAAGATAATAAAGAAGAAATTAAAAGCTTAATAGAAAAAAATCTAAAAGCTGATTGGAATATAGACAGAATATCAAAAATAGATTTAAGCCTATTAGAACTTGCAATATATGAAATAAAATACAATGAAATTCCATATAAAGTTGCAATAAATGAAAGTATAGAACTAGCAAAAAAATATGGAGAAGAAACATCTAAAAATTTCATAAATGGAATATTAGCAAGTGTTGTAAAAGAATTAGGAGAATAACAAATGAAATATAATGCAGTAACAGTAACACAATTAAATAAATACATTAAAGACAGATTTGACGAAGATGAAAATTTAAATGCAATACTAGTAAAAGGCGAAATTTCCAATTTCAAGAACCATTACACAGGACATCTATATTTTACATTAAAAGACGAAAATTCGTTAATAAAATGTATCATGTTTAAAAGCTATGCTGAAAAGCTAGCTTTTATTCCAAAAGATGGAATGAAAGTAATGGTTTTTGGGTCTGTATCAGTTTTTGAAAGAGATGGTGTATATCAAATATATGCAAAATCAATGATGCAAGATGGAATGGGAGATTTACATGAAAAGTTTGAACAATTAAAAGCACAACTTGAAAAAGAAGGACTTTTTGATGAAAGTCACAAAAAGAAAATACCATTGTATCCTAAAGTTGTAGGAGTTCTTACATCACAGACAGGTGCTGTAATTAGAGATATAATAAATGTATCAACAAGAAGAAATCCTAATGTCCATATACGATTATTACCAGTACCAGTTCAAGGACCAGGAGCAGCAGAGCAAATTGCAGAAAAAATAAAAATCATGAATGAAAAAAAATTAGCAGATGTAATTATAGTTGGTCGTGGTGGAGGATCATTAGAAGATTTATGGCCATTTAATGAAGAAATAGTTGCAAGAGCAATATATGAATCAGAATTACCAATAATATCTGCAGTAGGTCATGAAACAGATTTTACAATTGCAGACTTTGTTGCAGATTTAAGAGCACCAACACCTTCTGCGGCGGCAGAACTTGCAGTGCCAGATGTATTTGAACTAAAACAGAAAATTGGAAATTATCAAAATAGATATAGATTAGCATTAAAAAAGAAAATCGAATTAATGAAATTAAGATATGAAAAATGTATGAAATCAAGAGTATTTACAGATCCGAAAAGAAATATACAAGATAAATATATAATAATTGATAATTATATAAAAAGATTAGAAAGCAAAATGAAAACAATTCATACAGATAGAAAAACAAAATTTGTGGAGATAGTAAGTAAACTTGATACACTTAGTCCATTGAAGACACTTACAAGAGGTTATAGTATAACAGAAAAAGATAATGAAATAATAAAAAGTGTAAAACAATTGAAAGAAAATGATAAAATAAAAATAAGATTTCAAGATGGAGAAAAAAATGCACAAATAATAAAATAAAAGTATCTGTGGAGGTAAGAAATGGAAACAAGTACTAAACAAAAGATATTAACAATATTAATAGTAATAGCAGTAATTTTACTAATATTAATAGGAGTATATGTTTTTTATCAAGAAGAAAATATAAAAAAAGACAATAAAGTAGAAAATAAAATAACAAATACTACAAATAATACAACTAATAATATAAAAAATAATGAAGTAAGTAATACAACAAATACTGTACCTGATGATAATTATATAGGAAAAGAAGAAGAGGAGTCAAATGTTAAAGAAGATACAGAATTAACAACAGACGAGAAAGCACTTAAAATGGCAAAAGAAAGATGGGGAGAAGATGATTCTGTAACATTTAATATTGAGAAAAAGAATGGAAATATATATATAATATCAGTAAACAGTAATGCAACAACTGTATTTTGGTATCAAGTAAATACTAAAACATGGGAAATAAGTGATTATTATTAAAGGAGACGAAAATGAATAAAGAAAATTTTGAAGATTCAATGATAAAACTTGAAGAAATAGTTACAGAATTAGAAAAAGGAAACTTGAATTTAGATGAATCTGTAAGTAAATTTGAAGAAGGAATGAAATTATCAAAAAAATGTAATCAAATGTTAAATGAAGCAGAAAAGAAAATAACCATACTTTTGGAAAATGATGGTGAATTAAAAGAAGAAAACTTTGACGCAGAATAGAGAGGAAAAAGGGGAATGAATGAATTTCAAAAATTTATAACAAACAAATACATATATGTACCATTATTAGTGTGGTTTTGTATACAATCATTTAAAGTATTATATGATTTAGTAAAAAACAAAAAATTTAATTTTAGAAGAATAATGGGAGCTGGTGGAATGCCAAGTTCACATTCAGCTGTTGTTACATGTTTAGCTACATTAATTGCTAGATATGAAGGGATAGATTCAAGTATATTTGCAGTATCATTAATATTTGCAATGGTTGTAATGTATGATGCAGCAGGTGTAAGAAGAGCAGCAGGCAAACAAGCACATTTATTAAATAAAATAGTAGAAACACCAGGATTAACAAATGTTGAAGTTCAAGAAAAATTAGTAGAAGTTTTAGGACATACACCACTACAAGTTATTGTAGGTGCAACAATTGGAGTTATTGTTGGATTAATAGTTTAAAATTTCAAGGGAGTGATTATTAATGACTGATATTGAAATATCAAAACAAACTGAACTAAAGAAAATAACTGAAGTTGCAAAAGATATAAATATAAATGAAGAAAATTTAGAATTATATGGTAAATATAAAGCTAAAATATCTAACATAAAAAAATATGAAAATCAAAAAGATGGAAAATTAATATTAGTTACTGCAATGAGTCCAACACCATTAGGAGAAGGAAAAACAACAATTTCTATTGCTATTGCAGATGGATTAAGAAGAATAGGAAAAAAATCAATATTAGCATTAAGAGAACCATCATTAGGACCTGTATTTGGATTAAAAGGTGGTGCAACAGGTGGAGGATATGCACAAATAGCACCAATGGAAGATATTAATTTACATTTCACAGGAGATATTGATGCAATAACATCTGCAAACAATTTATTATCAGCATTAATAGATAATCATATTTATAATGGAAATGAACTTCAAATTGATAAAGTTGTTTGGAAAAGATGTATAGACCTAAATGATAGACAACTAAGAAAAATAAATACAGGATTATCAGGAGAAAAGAAAATTGTTCCAAGAGAAGATGGATTTGATATAAGTGTTGCATCAGAAGTGATGGCAATTTTATGTTTGTCAAAAGACTTAAAAGATTTAAAACAAAGATTAGGAAATATAATTATAGGGTATACAAAACAGGGAAAACCAGTATTTGCAAAAGATTTAAAAGCAGAAGGAAGTATGGCAGTATTATTAAAAGATGCAATAAAACCAAATTTAGTTCAAACATTAGAACATACTCCAACATTAGTTCATGGAGGACCATTTGCCAATATAGCACATGGATGTAATAGTATAATTGCAACAAAACTTGCGATGAAATTAGCAGACTATACAGTAACAGAAGCAGGATTTGGTGCAGATCTTGGTGCAGAAAAATTCTTAGATATAAAATGTAGACAAGCTGGAATTAAGCCAAATGTTGTTGTTTGTGTTGCAACAATAAAAGCATTAAAATATAATGGTGGAGTTGAAAAAGAAAATATTCAAAAAGAAAATATGGTAGCCCTTGAAAAAGGAATGACAAATTTATATAAACATATTGATAATATCAGAGGAAAATTTGGATTAAATGTAATTGTAGCATTAAATAAATTTAATACAGATACAGAACAAGAAATTGATTTTGTACAAAACGAATTAGTAAAAAGAATGGTTCCAGTAAGTGTAGTTGAAGCTTGGGCAAAAGGTGGAGAAGGAGCTATTGATATAGCTAATAAAGTTGTAGAAATCTCAGAAAAAAATGACAATTTTGAATATATATATAATGTTGAAGAAAAAATTGTTGACAAAATAAACAAAGTTGCAATGAAAATCTATGGTGCAAAAGCTGTATTATATTCAGAAGAAGTTACTAAAAAGATTGAAAACATAGAAGAAATTGGATATGGAAATTTACCAATATGTATTGCTAAAACACAATATTCATTTTCAGATGATCCTAAAAATATAGTTTGTGATTCACCATTTGAAATTCAAGTAAAAAATGTTGAATTAAAAGCAGGTGCAGGATTTATAGTAGTATATGCTGGAAACATTTTAACAATGCCCGGATTACCAAAAGTTCCTGCAGCAGAAAATATTGATATTGATGAAGATGGAAATATTACAGGTTTATTTTAAAAATATATAAGTATAAAAATTTCAAAAAAATTCATACTATTCTCAAGGAGGAAAGTATGAATTTTAATTTTAGAACAGATTTAGCTGTTGAAAGAAGAGATATTTATAAAAAAATAACGAAAATACATGAGATTGATGGTGTTGAAAGTTCAGAAGAAAATGTTGATGAAAACATAAAAATAACAAGAGTAAATATAAAAAATGAAAATGGTGAGAAAGCAATAGGAAAGCCAAAAGGAACATATGTAACTATAGATATAAATAAATTAAAAATTGCAGGAGAAGATGAAATACAGAAAACATCTGAAGCAGTTTCAAAAGAATTAAAGAAATTATTAGACCTTCATACAAACAAAGAAGGAGATATTCTTGTTGTAGGGCTTGGAAATATATATGTAACACCTGATGCTTTAGGACCAAAAGTTATAAATGAAATTGATGTTACAAGACATATAAAAAAATATTTACCTCAATATATAGATGAAGGAACAAGAACTGTAAGTGCAATTTCTCCAGGAGTTTTAGGAACAACTGGAATTGAAACTGTTGAGATTTTAAAAGGTATTGTTGATAATATAAAACCAAAATTATTAGTAGTTATAGATGCTTTAGCTTCTAGAAGTATAGACAGAATAAGTAGTACTATTCAGCTTTCAGATACAGGAATAGTACCTGGTGCAGGTGTTGGAAATACAAGACAAGAGATTAGTGAAAATACATTAGGAATACCGGTAATAGCAATTGGAATACCAACAGTAGTAGAATTAGCAACATTAGTTTCAGATGGAATAGATATATTTATTGAAAGATTACAAGAAAAAGCTGAATCAAATGAATATCTTAACAAATTACAAGAAAATGATAAATATGAAGAAGTAAAAGAAGCTCTTAATGTTGGAGAATATAATATGATTGTTACACCAAAAGAAATAGATGACTTAATTGAAAATATGAAAGATATAGTTGCAAGAGGAATTAATTTTGCTATAAATTAAACTAATTTTATACAAGTTTCATTTTTATTTTTTTTGAATATTATATTTTAAATTGTATAAGAATTTGCAAAATTGCAGATAATATACAAAATGAAATAAAAGGAGCTTGATATGAATTCATTATGTATTAAGACAAATGATGATAAGATTTTAAACTATTTGAAAAAAGAATTCTGGGATTTTAATATGTTAAATGTTTTTTACTCGTGTAATGAATTCAAATACTATAAAAATATAATAATTCATTATAAAGGAATAGATACAGATTTATTTTACAATAAATTAGCAAC
>CAKPLV010000032.1 GCA_934167735.1 uncultured Clostridia bacterium
TCCTTGTTCATTATGTTTTGCTAAAGCACCAGAAGTTTTTGCCATTTGCATTAATGATATTATTCCTTCTTGCATTCTGGCTCCTCCAGATACGCAAAATAAAATTAATGGTAATTTTTCTTTTATTGATGTTTCTATTGCTAATGTTATTCTTTCTCCAACACAAGAACCCATACTTCCCATCATAAAATTTCCATCCATTATACCTAATACTACTTTTTCTCCATTAATTTCACAGATACCACATTTAACTGCTTCATCAATTTTTGTTTTTTCTTGTAATGCTTCAATTTTTTTCATATATCCATCAAAATTTAATGGATCTTTTGTATGTATATCTGCTCCTATTTCTTGAAATGTTCCTTCATCAGCAATTTGATTTATTCTTCTTCTGGCTGAAATTCTAAAATGTTTTCCACAATTTGGACATACACTAAAATTATTGTGTACATCTTCTTTATATAAGATTTCTTGACATTTATCACATTTTACCCATTTTCCAATTAACATATCTGATGCTTTTTCATTTTTAGTCTTTTGACTCTCTTTATTTATTTTTCTTATTTTATCAATTATCATAAGGTTCACCTCTTTTGAATTTACATATTAAATTCTTTTTTAATAAAAGAAGTATTTGATATAAAAATTCACTATTTGTATCAACACCTTCAATTACAAGCTCTGAAAGTGCACTTTTCATTTTTGCAATTGATTCTTCTCTATTTTTTCCATGCACAATTATTTTTGCAAGCATTGAATCATAATTTTGAGGTATTTTATATCCTGAATAAATTGCTGAATCAATTCTTATTCCATTACCTCCTGGCAAATTTAGACCTGTTATTTTTCCTGGACATGGCATAAAATTTCTCTCTGGTGCTTCTGCATTTATTCTAACTTCTAAACTATGACCATTAATTTTTATATCTTGTTGTTTATATTGTAATTTTTCACCACTTGCTACTTTTATTTGTTCTTTTATTAAATCAATTCCTGTTATCATCTCAGTTACTGGATGTTCAACTTGAATTCTTGTATTCATTTCCATAAAATAAAAATCTTTGTTTTTATCTACTAAAAATTCAATTGTTCCAACATTGCTATATCCTATTTCTTTAACTGCTTTAACAGCTATTTCTCCCATTTGGCTTCTAATTTTTTCATTTATAATACTACTTGGAGTTTCTTCAAGTACTTTTTGATTTCTTCTTTGAACTGTACAATCACGTTCTCCAAGATATACACAATTTCCGTATTCATCTGCTAATATTTGAATTTCAATATGTCTTGGATTTTCTACAAATTTTTCTATATATATACTATCATCATTAAATGAAATCTTGGCTTCTTGTTTTACAATATCATACTCTTTTTCTAATTCTTCTTGATTGTATGCTATTCTTATTCCTCTGCCTCCACCTCCTGCAGAAGCTTTTAATATTACAGGATATTTTATTTTTTTTGCAATTTCTATAGCTTCCTTTTTATTATTTATCAAGCCTTCTGATCCAGGCACAACGGGAACACCAGCATTTTTCATTGTTTCTTTTGCTTTGGATTTATTTCCTAATAATTCTATTAGCTGATATTTAGGTCCTATAAATTTTAATCCAATTTCTTCACAAATCTTTGCAAAATTGGCATTTTCAGATAAAAAGCCATATCCTGGATGTATGCTGTCAGCACCTGTTAAACAAGCTGCTTCTAGTATTGCTTTTATATTTAAATAACTTTTATTTGGTGCACCTGGTCCAATACATATTGCTTCATCTGCTAATTTTCTATGTAAAGAATTTTTATCTGCTTCTGAATATACTGCAACTGTTGAAATACCCATTTCTTTGCATGCTCTAATTATACGAACTGCAATTTCTCCTCTATTTGCAATTAATATCTTTTTTAACATATTTTTCTCCTTTTAAACTATTGCAAATGTAAGCTCTCCTTTTGCAACAATATTACCATCTACACTTGCAATTGCCTCTCCAACCCCAATAGGGCCTTTTTTCTTTATAATTTTAACTTCTAATTTTAAAACATCTCCAGGTTTTACAATTTTCTTAAATTTCATTTTATCAATTCCACCAAATAAAGCATTTTTTCCTTTATTTTCTTCTAGGCTTAAAATTGCAACTGCTCCTGTTTGAGCTAATGCTTCTGTAATTAAAACACCTGGCATTATTGGATTTCCAGGAAAGTGTCCTTGAAAATACCATTCATTTATATTAACATTTTTATATGCTATTACACTTTCTCCGGCAACACATTCTTCCACTTTGTCAATCATCAAAAATGGTGGTCTTTGTGGAATTATTTTTTCAATTTCTTCTATACCCAACATTTTATACCTCTTTTATCTTGAATAATGTTTCTCCATATTCAACTATTTCTTCATTTTTCTTGCATATTTCAACTATCTCTCCATCAAATTCTGATTCAATTTCATTCATTAGTTTCATAGCTTCTATTATGCATAATACTTGGCCTTTTTTAACAATATCTCCAACTTTTACAAATGCTTCTGCCTTTGGTGAAGAACTTTCGTAAAATGTTCCAACCATAGGTGATTTTACTTCTTTATAATTTTCACTTACAATTTGTTCTACATTTTCTGTTGTTGGCTCATGAGAAACAACTTTTGCTGTATTTTCACTACCTTTATCCATTTTTATTTTTAATCCATCTGGAAATTCTATTTCTAATGAATCTAATTTTGAATTTCCCATATCTTGAATCATTTTTCTTATATCATTATATTCCATATAAAACTCCTTTATATTTTCTTCAATATTATAGTTGCATTATGTCCACCAAAGCCTAATGAATTTGACATTGCATATTTTATTTCTACATTTCTACCTTTATTTGGAACAATGTCTAAATCACATTCTTCATCAGGAACTTTGTAATTTATTGTTGGTGGTACAAAACTATCTTCAATTGCTTTTGCACATACAATTGCTTCAACTCCACCTGCTGCACCTAATAGATGTCCTGTATTTCCTTTTGTTGAACTAACCATAACTTTTTTAGCATATTCTCCTAATGCTGTTTTTATAGCAGATGTTTCTCCTGAATCATTTAAATGTGTTGAAGTTCCATGTACATTTATATAATCAATTTCACTTGGATTAATCTTTGCTTCTTCAATTGCTATTTTCATAGCTCTTGCTCCACCTTCTCCACCTGGAGCTGGTGATGTTATATGATAAGCATCAGATGTTGCACCATAACCAACTATTTCTGCATAAATTTTAGCCCCTCTTTTTTTGGCATGTTCATATTCTTCAAGAACTACAACTCCTGCACCTTCTCCCATTACAAATCCACTTCTTTCCTTGTCAAAAGGAATACTTGCTCTGTTTTTATCTGTGACTTGTGTTAATGCTTTAATATTGGCAAAACCTGCTATTCCAGATGGAGTTATTGATGCTTCTGTTCCTCCTGCAATTATAATATCTTGATAACCATTTTTTATCATTCTATAACTTTCTCCAATGCAATGAGTTCCACTAGCACATGCTGTTACCATTGAAATAGATTCACCTTTTGTACCTAAATCTATAGTTACATTTCCTGCAGCCATATTTCCAATTGACATTGGTATATACATAGGAGAAACTCTATCTGGACCTTTTTCAATTAAGTTTCTATTATCTTTTTCAATTGTAGATAATCCACCTATTCCTGAACCTAATATAACTCCTACTCTTTCCATATTTTCTTCATCTTTATTAAGTCCACTATCTTTCCAAGCTTCTCTTGAAGCTACAACTGCAAAATGTGAAAATCTATCCATTCTTTTAGCTTCTCTTCTATCAAAATGATCTTCTGGATTGAAATTTTTTACTTCTGCTCCAAGTTTTACTTTAAAATTAGAAACATCATATGATTTTATTTCATCAATTCCACATTCTCCATTTTTTATTGCTTTCCAAAATTCTTCAACATTATTTCCTATTGGAGTAATTGCTCCTAATCCTGTTATTACAACTCTTCTTTCCATTTTTATCCTCTTTTCTTATTATCAAATCATTCCACCATCAATATTTAACACTTGCCCTGTTATATATGAACTTTCTTTACTTCCCAAGAAATAAACTGCATTTGCAATATCTTCTGGTGTTCCCATTCTTTTCATTGGTATTTGTGAATTTATTTGACTTTTTTGTTCATCATTTAATACATCTGTCATATCTGTTTTTATAAAACCTGGTGCAACAGCATTTGCTCTTATATTTCTTGAAGCTAATTCTTTTGCAACACTTTTGGTAAACCCTATTATACCTGCTTTAGATGCTGAATAATTACATTGTCCTGCATTTCCTGCTACTCCAACCACTGATGAAATATTTATAATTCTTCCATTATGTTTTTTCATCATATATGGTACAACTGCTTTTGTTGTTATAAATGTACCTTTTAGATTGATTTCAATTACTTTATCAAAATCTTCTTCTTTCATTCTAATTAACAACATATCTCTTGTTATTCCAGCATTATTTACTAAAACATCAATTCTTCTGAATTTTTCTATTATTGCTTTTGTTAGTGTTTCTACTTCATCAGTCTTTGATACATCTGCTTTTTGTATTAGACATTCTACTCCCCTATTTTTAAATTCTTTTTCAAGAGCTTGTGTATCTGTTTTGTCTGAAACATAATTAATTGCTACATTATATCCATTTTCTGCGAATTTTAATGCTATTGCTTTTCCAATCCCTCTTGAACCACCTGTTACAAATACAACTTGTTTATCTTCCATCAGTTCCTCCTTGAATAAATTTTTCTAAATTCTCTAAATTATTAATATTAAAAATTTCTGCTTCTGGATAATCTTTTTTTATAAATCCTGTCAAGACTTTACCTGGTCCAATTTCTACAACTCTTTCAATTTTCTCTTTTTTTAATTGATCAATTATTTTATCAAATCTTACAGGACTAAATATATGTTTTGCTAATATATCTTTAAAATCATCTGTTGCTTTATATATTTCTCCATCTATATTTCTTACAACTTTTATTTGATTTCCACTTTTAAAATTAATTTTTTGAAGTTCTTTTTCATACATTTCTTTAGCCTTTTCTAATTTTATTGTATGAAATGGTCCTGATGTTTTTAATTTTACGATTTTCTTAGCACCTGCTTCTTTTAATTTTTCTGTTGCTTCTTCTATTCCTTTTTGTGAACCAGATATTACTGTTTGCATTTTTGAATTGTAATTTGCTGGTACAACAAATTCATCAATACTATTGCAAATTTCTTCGATCTTTTCAGATTCAAGCCCAATAACTGCTGACATTTCATAATTTTCATTTGGAAGATAATTTCCCATTAAATATCCTCTTTTTTGAATAAGTTTTACACCATCTTCAAATGATAAATATCCTCCATAAATTAATGCTGTATATTCTCCAAGACTTAATCCTGCTGTTACATCTGCTGTTACACCATTTTCTTCTAATACTCTTAAAATTGCTAAACTTGTTGTTAATATTGCTAATTGAGTATTTTCTGTTTTCATTAATTCTTCTTCTGGACCTTCAAAACATATTTTTTTAATATCTATATTGGTTAATTTTTCTACTTTATCATATATTTCTTTTGCTATTTCATATTTTTCATATATATCTTTTCCCATTCCTAAATATTGGGCACCTTGCCCTGGAAATAAAAATGCTGTTTTCATATTTTTTCTCCTTTCCTTTTAATTTTATATAATATTTTTTCTTATTTTTCTATTAGAATGAATGGTCAGAACAAAATAAATTTAGACATAAAAAAATAGCACCTAAGTGCTATTTTACTGCTGATACAACACATTTATCTCCTTCATTTTTTAGTGTTATTTCTTGTTTTTCTGTAACAAATGTATCCATTTCTGATTTTGAAACTTCATATGTTGTTTCATTTCCTTTTATATTAATTTCTTTTATTTCTTCAATCATGTATTCTGTTTGAACTCCTGTTGTTTCTTTTATATATAATGCTCCATTATAGTTTATGAATTCACTAAATTCTGTTTTAATTACATCTTCTGTCATATATTCTTTCATTGCATTTAAAAAGTCTTCATATTTGATTCCAGTCCATTTATAATCTATATATTCTTCTGGCAATATTTCGTCTTTTTCTTCTAATGTTACAGGTAAATTTAAACTTGTTAATAAAAATCTTGTTCCTCCTGTTTTTATGTTTGCAATATTGTCATATTCATATATTACTTTTGAAGCTTTTTCTGTGTCTATTTTTTCTGATAATTGAACTGTCATAACAGCTCTCATTGCTTCATTGTAATAGTCTTTATATAAGTTTTCTTCTCCATTTATTTCTAATGCATACATATAGCCATCTCTCATTAATGCAAGAATTTTAGCTTTTACTCCTTTGTTTTCTGCTTGAAATTCCATCCATTGTATTGAATTTATTTCTTGCATTTTTGTATATTCTATTTTTTGATATATTGAATTTTCAAGCATTTGTTTTTTTAGTGCATCATTTGTCATATCACTTTTTTCCATGTATACATTTATTCTGATGTCATTATATGTTCCATCTTCATTTTCTATTTTTGGTCCTTGAATATAAAATAATATGCTTCCATATTCTTTATCTATTACTTCCCATTTATCTGATAACTTTCCTAAATCTATTGTAATTATATTTTTTGAATATAAATTTTGAGTGTATTCTGTTTGATTTTCTGTTTGGTTATCTTTATTTTCATTGTTTGGGATTATATTTCCACCTGTTTTTCTAGCAACTACAAATACTATTGCTAAAATTATTAATAAGATTATTAAAAATGTTCCAAAATTGAATTCTACGGCTTTTTTCTTTTCCATTACTTCCTCCTATGTGTGTAATAGAGCACTTCCTGTGTTTAGTCCGTCCTCCGTATCCAATTATAACAATCTTTTTATTTTTTTGCAATAAGTTTTTTTCTTCCATTTCTGCTAATGCTATCGGAATACTTGCACAAAACGTATTTCCAATATTTTGGATATTTATATACATTTTTTTGGGTTCAATATTTAATCTGTTTTCTATTGCTAACATTATTTTTAAATTTGATTGATGTGGCACAATATAATCTATATTTTCCATTTTTTCTTTTGAATTTTCTAATAATTCTTTTATATTTTTTACTGTTTCTGTTACAGCATATTTATATATTGAAAGCCCCTCCATTTTGATTTTTTCATTTGAGGTACATTTTAATATTTCATTTGGATCTTCTATTGATTCTATATTTGAATAATATTCTTTTCCATCTTCTTCTAATAATGTTGCACCTGCTCCATCTGCTAATATAATTGCTGTTCCTATATCTTCTTTATTTACATATTCAGATAATTTATCAACACCAACAACAATTGCTTTTTTTATTTTCTTATTTTTCAAATACATTTGCGCAATATCTACAGCATTTACGAATCCACTACATCCTGCCAAAATATCAAAACACATACATCTTGGAATTTTTAATTCTTTTTGAATATAATTGGATATTCCTGGCATTAGTTTATTTGTACTTGTTGTTGCAACTATTATTGCACCTATTTTATCTTTTTCTATTTGAGTTTTTTCAATTAATTTTTCTACCGTTTTTTTTGCCATTTCTTCTATAGGTTCTTTTGCATATTGTCTGTTTTTTATTCCTGTTCTTTTTTCTATATATCCTTTTTCTAATTTTAGTCTTTTTTCTATTTCTTCATTACTTATTTTCTCTTCTGGTATGTAACTACTACTTGATATTATTCTCATTTTCGGTTACTCCTTCTCATTTTCTTTTGATATTTTACTAAATAATACTTTAAATAGCAATTTGCTTGACTGTTTAGTCTAATTTTAAATTTATTGAATATTATCTGATTTTTAGAAATATATTTTTATAGGAGGAGTTATTATGGATAGAAATTCTGATTTTTCACCATATGGTCAATTTGAAAATATGGATAATGGTTTAAATGATATGTATAAAGATCCAATGTTTAATCCTATTATGCAATATGAACAAGCATATTCATATTATAAATATTTGTGTATGCAAATGGATTATAAAATTAAATGTAAAGAATATGAAAAAATGTGTGCTGACTCTAAATAAACCTTTA
>CAKPLV010000033.1 GCA_934167735.1 uncultured Clostridia bacterium
TGTTAGACAACCATTAACAGTTACAAATACATTAACAAAATATGATGTTGTTTGTTCAGTTTATGGTGGAGGTGTTTCTGGTCAAGCTGGAGCTATCAGACATGGTATCGCTAGAGCTTTAAATGAAGCAAACTCAGAATACAGACCTGCTTTAAAATCAAACGGATTCTTAACAAGAGATCCTCGTATGAAAGAAAGAAAAAAATACGGTCTTAAAAAAGCTAGAAAAGCACCACAATTCAGTAAGAGATAATGTATGCTTTATGCAAAATATAAAAAAACTCGGAAGTGTTAAAACTTTCGAGCTTTTTTATTTACTATATTTATTTCATATTAATGTATTACATCTAATGAATTTTGTTCATTAATTCCTTCTAAATTATAATATGCGTCTGGAATTTTTCCTATTATTACATGTTCTGCAATAATAATTTGATTTACCACTTCTTCTTCTATATTTTTTACAGGTGTTACTAATTGCATTTTACAAGTAACCACCATATATAATCTATGAATAGTTTGATTTATCCCTTGTGAAATAAATTCGCTTTTTACTTCTGTTTCTACATTTCCTAAAATAGAAACTTGTACTGGAATATCTGGTCCCATTCCTGAAAATATATATGAATTCGTCAAATTTCCCACTGGAATTTTTATATATTCTTTCCCCATATTTTTAAATTCCTGTTGTACTTTTTCAGCAACATCTGACATCAAATTATTTATTGGTATAACATTTGCTTTTATAACAGATATTGTACCACTACTATCTTTTTCAATTGTATATAATTCCTCATATTGATAATTATTCATTACAATTGTTGATTGCTGATTTGTTATTAAAATTGCCATTGTTTTTGCTTCTTCTCTACATAAAGATTCAAAAACAGGTTCTAATTTATTTAATATTAATTCACAAATAGCAATTACTATTAAAACCACCAATATTATTTTTATAATTGGATTTTGAAATTTAGACTTTATCAAAAACCTTTTTCTTGAATATATCTTATACATTTTGTTTCAATACAATTGGTTCTTTTGCCTTTTTTAACACATATTTAGGTATATATAGTTTTTCTCCAGCATTAATTTTATTTGGATTTTCAATTCCATTTACTCTTACAATATCATCAACCGTGCTTCCAAATCTTTTAGCTATTTTCCATAATGTATCATCTTTTCTTACAACATATATAATTATACTGTAATCCTCAAGATCTTCCATTGGATCTGTTGTTATGTTACTTATTACTGGTATTGTCATATCAGCAGAAAAACTTGTATTAAATATTAAATCTACATTTATTGTTACTATTCCAGAATTATTTGTGATTTCTTTTGAATCAACTTCAATAATTGATTCAGCTCTTTCATTATTTTCTATTCCCTCTATTGCTTGTTCAAATGGTATTATTATTTTCTTTGTATTAATTATAGATGTACTTTCAGTATACATAAATTCAATTTCTAGTTCTCCTTCATATACAATTCTACCACTTAATCTATTTTCTTTATTTATTATAACATTTGTTTCTATATCAACAATGTTTCCATTTTCTAATTCTGATATATTCATTTTCTCCATTATATTACATACATTTTGTTTACTGTTTCTTGTAAATGTTGTGTTCAAATTATTTGTTTCGAAATTCATTCTTTCACCTGGACAATACATATCTTCAATTATTTTTACATCATGTATTTCATATGCTATGCAATTTATTTCTGCTTCGACTTCTATATATACAGAATGTTCCTCAACTGTATTTGGCTTTATTATTATATTTTTTATCATATATGATGTTTCACATGTATTATCTTCTTTTATATTTACAATATCTATAAATCCAACTAATGGTACTCTACTTCTACAATTTTGGATTCGTCCATCTTCTGTTAAATAAGTTATGTTTACATCTATTTCTGCTTTTGCTAAAACTTTATTGTAACTTATTTTTATATCTTTATTTACCAATTCAATTTTAGCTTTCAATATTTCAGCAAGGTTGTCATTATTTGATATAGAAATATTTTCTTTTACATATGATTTTGTTGTTCCTTCTCCTAATATTGAATTTACACAAATATGGTTATTTAATACTTGTATATTTTCATCATTCATATTTGTAATCATATCAACAGTTTGTTTTAAATGTATTTTCATATTAATTTCTACATTTGCTTTAATATTTATCTTTCTTCCATTTAATACTTTACATTCTATTGATTTTACTTTTGCACATAAATCCACTTCCATATCTGCTTGTAATTCAGTAACATTTATATTTTCTGAAAAATCAAGACTTGTATTTAATCCTCTGATATTATCTGTATTTTCGTCTGATAAATACATTATATATGTTAAGATATTTCCATCAATTCTAATTTTTCCGTCATTTATCTCTTTTTTGTATATACTAATATTTCCACATGTACTTATTGTATTTAATATATCTGGTTTAGAATCTGGAACAATCATATCTCCTTGTACACTTATTGTTTCTGTTTTTTCACATATTGACTTGTTTATGTCTACAGTTTCTTTTGTTAAATTTATATCCATAAAAAAACCTCCCTTACATTTTTTGTTTATTAATGTATATGGAGGTTTTTGTTTTTTATTACAATTTTCTTTAAACATTCTTGTTTTTATATAATTTTATAACATCTTTAAAAGTCATTTTATTTCCATAATTCAATATTGCTTGTGAATATATTTTTATAGATATTTTTGCAATTATTAAAATACTTACTAATAAAACAGCTATTGAAACAACTATATCTTTATTTGATGCTATTCCCATCATTACTCTGAATGGCATACAAAATGGCGATGAAATTGGTAATATTGCAGCTAATTTATTTAGTTCACTTGTAGGATTCATCATTGTAAAATATGCAAGATAAAAACCTATTACAGCAACTATTGCTATTGGTCCATTTGCTGATTGCACATCTTCTGGTTTGCTTACTGTTGATCCTGTTAAAGCATATAACAATGCATACAAAGCATATCCTAAAATAAAGTATATTGCTGTTATTATTCCTAAAAATGGTGTAATTGTTGAAAAATCAATAAATTGATCTAACATTCCATCTTCTAAAAATATTGCATTTGATACAAGTGCAGTTACAACCATTGCTACTATTTGTAATAAACCTACAGTTCCTATTCCAATTGTTTTTCCTAATACAATTGTTTTTGGGGTTGTTGATGTTACTAATATTTCTATTATTTTTGATGTTTTTTCTGTTGTTATTGAACTTGATACTTGATATGCACAGAAATAAATAGCATAAAATAACACTATTGATAACATCATCATTGAAAATATATTTCCTTGAACTTCTTCCTCTTCTGTTTGTTTCATATCAACTTTAAAATTAGTATTTAATGTTTCTAATTGTTCTGGTGTTAATCCTAATTGAGATATTTTCAAGTTTGAATATATTGATGATACTGTACTTAAAAGTACATCTGGCATTTGACTTACCATGGCAAGATTTTTAACTATGTATTCAATATGTATTTCATTATTCTCATAATTAATTAACATTGCTTCTTCTATTTCATCTTTTTGCATTTTATCTTTTATTTCATCAAATGTCATTGGTTCATTTATTATTGTTGCTTTATATCCAATATTCATATTATTCATTTGTTTTAATGTACCTTCAAATATATTATTTGAATCGATAATTAATATTGGTGTTTGAGAATCGTCTGTATTATCTCCTTTTATCATTTTTATAAAATTAGGTACATTTATTAATAATACAATAATTACAAGAATTATAATATTTGATATAATAAATGATTTTCTTCTTATCATATCATTCATTGTGAATTTTGCAACTGTAAATAAATCTTTCATTATTCTTCCCCTCCTACTTTTTCAATAAATATATCATTTAAACTTGGTCTTTTTAATTCAAATTTTTCAACTTTGATATCAGCATTTATTATTTTCTTTAATAATTCATTTGCTTGTTCTTCATTGTTTATTTTTATAATGTAATTATTATCAAGTTCTTTTTCTTTTTCTAATCCAAGTTCATTTATATAATTCTTGATATCACATTTTACATTGATTTCTATTCTCTTTGCAGGGTATGAATCTTTTATTTGTTTTAAATTTCCTTTAAGTACAGTTTTTCCTCTATTAATTATTACTACATCTTTGCAAAATTCTTCTATTGATGTCATTTGATGACTTGACATTATTATATATTTGCCTTTTTCAACAAGTTCCATAATTACATCTTTTAATAATTCTGTGTTAACAGGGTCAAGTCCACTAAATGGTTCATCTAATACTATTAATTCTGGATCATTTAAAATTGCAGTAATAAATTGAACTTTTTGCTGATTTCCCTTTGATAGTTTTTCAGCTTGCATTTCTTTATATTCACTAACTTTTAATCTTTCCATCCAATATTCTATTTCTTTAATAGCATCTTGTTTTTTCATTCCTTTTAATTCTGCAAAATATATTAATTGTTCAAATATTTTAGATTTCGGATATATTCCTCTTTCTTCAGGTAAGTAACCAAATTTTACATTTTTTCTTTCTACATCTTTACCATTCCATTTAATTTCACCTGTATCTTTTTTTATTATCCCTAATATCATTCTGATTGTTGTTGTTTTTCCTGCACCATTAGTTCCAAGTAATCCAAAAATCCCAGGTTCTTGCATTTCAAAGCTAATATTATCAACAGCTTTTTTCTCCCCAAAATGTTTTCCAACATTTTTAACTACTAATCCCATTTTTATCCCCCTTATTTCATTTGATCACTACCATTTATAACAAATATGCTATAAATAAATAGAATATCTTTATTATTAAAATCAACATATTTATCTAATAGTTTTGTTGATATAAATCTTGTATCTACTAATGTGATTTTACTATATCCTTGTATTAGAAGTGGTATCAAACTATTTCCAAATGAATCTCTAAATACTATTAATTCTTTTGTACCTTCATATTGTGGATTTTCTATTGTAAGAATTGGAGTTAATCCTGATAGATATACTCCATATTGTTCATTTCCACTAGCTTTTTTCAAATCATATACATTCATATATTCTTTTTTTTCATAATTATACACTATACTATTTTCAATAACATCATTTTTTAGAATTATAATTTCATCTGTTTTTGATTCTATTGGCAATTGTTGTGCACATGTACCTATAAAATCAGTTACTTTTTCTTCTGTATATTCTGTTGAGATTGATGCTCCCATTTCATCTGCTATTCTTTTAGCAATCGGCACTAATGTTTCTTGTTTCCAATGTGAATCTGTATAATAAAAATTTGACAAACTTAATAAATCACTTATATTTATATGTTTTGCAAAATCTAAGTTTTGTTTTAATTGATTTTCTAACATATCATAATCTATTTTTAAATTTCCGTCATCTACATATCTATTCTCATCAGATGCCATTACAAAATAAGATTTATTATTTTTATTTAAATACATATTTTGTATCATTTTTATTTTGGCTATAAAATTTTCTACTGATTTTTCATCTAAAGGATATGTCTGTCTTATCAAATGATCATTATATTTATATAAATTGTTGTAATCTTTTCTTTTAAATATATCTAGTTCTACATTTGCCTTTATTGCCCTGAAATTATCTCTTGCAATAAATTGGTCTTCTGTATATTTTTCAAGTTTATTAAAAAATGTTCCATTAAACAAATTATTTGTAGAAAATCTAGGAAATTGTTCAAGCTTCCTTCTTTCTGATATTGATATTTCATCATCTTTCTTTATTATGTTTATAAACATTGTTATTAATAATACTGATATAAACACAACCGTAACAACAATATTTTTTATTTCATCATTCATCTTGTCCCCCTTAAAATCTAAAGTATAAGAACGGGTTGTATGAATTATCTATTAAATATGATGTTACAATAAAAAGCATTCCAACCATTACAATGGGTTCTAATACATTAATAATTTTATTAAAAATAGTTTTTTCTTTTAATTTCTCAATTATATTTTTTATAAGAGGTGTTGCTCCAATTATTCCAATTACTATTGTTATAAAATAACTCTTTAGGTAGTATATTGTATAGTCATTTATAAAACTTATTGAATTTGCACCAAATAGTCCTGCTATATTATTTAATGCTATTTTCATTGTATTTGCATTAAATATTATAAAACTTATCATTACTATAAATAGTACATATAATCTTCTGATTATATTTGGCATTTTTTCTATGTATTTTCCAAGCCATAATTTTTCAATTATTAGAATTATTCCAAACATTAATCCCCATACAATAAAATTCCAACTAGCCCCATGCCAAAATCCTGTTAAAAACCAAACTATAAGTAAATTTCTAACAAGTTTTATTTTACCTTCTCTACTTCCTCCTAATGGAATATAAACATAATCCTTAAACCATGTTCCTAAAGATATATGCCATCTTCTCCAAAATTCAGTTATACTTTTTGATATGTATGGATAGTTAAAATTCTCTAAGAAGTGGAATCCAAATATTCTTCCAAGCCCAATTGCCATGTCTGAATATGCTGAAAAATCAAAATAAATTTGCAACATATATGAAATTGCAAACATCCAATATAATACAACTGTTTTTTCATCTGTTGCTGTAAATTTATTGCAAATCTCACCTAATATGTTTGCTATAAGAACTTTTTTGGCAAACCCTATTGTGAATCTTCTAGCACCATATTCAAAATTTTCAAAACTATGTTTTCTGTCTGTAAGTTCTTTTTCAATAGTTTCATATCTTACTATTGGTCCGGCAATTAATTGTGGGAATAGTGATACATATGTTGCAAGATTTAATAAATTTTTTTGAGCTTTAACAGTTCCTCTAAAAACATCAATTTCATAGCTTAAAATTTGGAATGTATAAAATGAGATTCCTATTGGTAATGCTAATTGTAATAATTCTATTTTCATATTAAATATGTTATTTACATTTGTTATTATAAAATCTGTATATTTAAAAAATATCAATAAACCAATGTGAATAGCCATTACTATAATCAAAATACTTTTCTTTTTGTATTTTTCTATAGTAATTGCACCTATATGTGCAATTACTATTTCTGCAAGCATTAAAAATATATATTTTGGTTCTCCATAAAAGTAAAATGCCATAGATGCTACAAATAACACAAAATTTTTTAATTTTTTAGGAACAATAAAATATATGACTAATACAATTGGTAAAAAATAATATAAAAAGTTTATACTTGTAAAAAGCATTGTTTCTCCTTTTTTACATAACTACCTGCATTTCTGGTGGTAATTCTATACTTGAATCACTTGAAGTTTTATCAAGTTCTTTTCCTATCTCATTGCTTACATATTCTTTAAATGCTTCATATACTGGTTCAGCCCAATCATTATCTGCCATTACCATAAATATTGTGTTTCCATTGTTTGTTATATATAAATTACTAGCTGAAACACAAATCCATTTTGCCATATTTATATTATCTATCATTTCTTGTTTCATTTTTTCTATATCAGATCCTGATTTTACTTTTACTGCAACTGCTGAATATGCTTGTGATGACATCATTGGCTCAGATACTACAAGTGTTTCTACATTTTCATTTGATTGCAATCCTGTATAAACTTTTACCATTGAAGCATCATTTACATCTATTTCTTCTGTTTCAAAATTAGGTAATTTGTCTCCAAGTTTTGTATAAATAGAATTGAACATTTTTTTCATTTGTGTGGCATTTTCTAGCTTAGTGCTTCCATTAGATTTTTGATTATTCAATGCAACTATTCCTATTATAATTGCAAGAACTGCGATTACTGCAATAACTATTGCTATAATTGTTTGTTTTTTCATAATTAATCCTCCTATAAATTTTTCTTATTTATACTTTACCACAGTTTAATATATAAAGTAAATAG
>CAKPLV010000034.1 GCA_934167735.1 uncultured Clostridia bacterium
CCCCATGTAAGTACATCAATGGTAATAATAATAACATGTTGTGTAATGCTTATAGTTGCTGGTTGTAAGTTCTGGCAATTTGCACTTACAGGAATTGTTTGTGCAGGTGGAATTGGTTCAATAGCAACAGTATTATACTTTGTAAGTGATAAATTTCAAGAAAAATTCCAATATATTGTAACTAGATGTATAACATTTTTAGACCCATGGCAATCTGCAACAGGAAGTGGATGGCAAATAATACAAAGTTTATATGCTATAGGTTCTGGTGGATTATTTGGATCAGGGCTAGGAGACAGTAAACAAAAATATTTATACTTATCAGAACCACATAATGACTTTATATTTGCTGTTTTAGCAGAAGAACTTGGTTTTGTTGGATGTATTATTGTATTTGCATTATTTGCAATATTTATTTGGAGAGGAATATTAATTGCAATGAAAGCACCAGATATGTTTGGAAGCTTAGTTGCAATAGGAATTACAACTTTAGTTGGAATTCAAGTAATTATAAATATAGCTGTAGTAACATCATCAATGCCTGTAACAGGTATGCAACTTCCATTCTTTAGTTATGGAGGAACAGCATTATTTATATTGCTCTGTGAAGTTGGAATTTTGCTTAGTGTTTCAAGAGCAGGAAATAAATAAGATTAAGAGAATAGTTCTTTCAACTATTCTCTTCAAATGGTTAAAAGGAGAAAAATAAATGAAAGTTATTGTTGCAGCAGCAGGTACAGCAGGACATATTAATCCAGGTCTTGCAATTGCAAATAAAATTATGGAAGAAGAAAAAGGTTCAGAAGTGTTATTTATAGGAACACCTAGAGGACTAGAAAATGACTTGGTTCCAAGAGCTGGATATAAATTAAAAACAATAGAAGCATATGGATTTAGTAAAGAAATTTCAATACAAAACATAAAAAAAATGATAACAACATTAAAAGCAACAAAAAAAGCTCAAAAAATAATAGAAGAATTTAAGCCAGACATTGTTATTGGAGCAGGAGGGTATATATGTGGACCAGTTGTATGGGCTGCAAAAAAAAGTAATATACCAGTTGTTTTACATGAAAGTAATGCTTTCCCGGGAAAAGCTGTAAAAATGTTAGCTTCAAAAGCAGATACAGTATTAATTTCATTTGAAGAAGCTCGTGATAGAATAAAAAATGCAAAAAAAATCGTATATACAGGTACACCTGTAAAAATAGAAAAAAAGAATTATACATATGAGCAAAAAGAAAAAATTTTAAATGAAATAAAAATGAAAAAAGATTTACCTATAATTTTAGTATTTGGTGGTAGTCAAGGTGCTCAAAAAATAAATGAATCTATAATAGGAATTATAACAAATAAATTAAACGAAAAATATCAAATAATATGGGCTACAGGTCCAAAGCAATATGATATTATAAAAAGTGAATTAGACGAAAAAAATATAAATATTAATAATATAAAAAATATTCAAATAGTTCCATATATATATAATATGGAAGAAGTAATGAATGTTTCAGATGTAATTGTAGCAAGAAGTGGTGCAATGACAATCACAGAAATATCAAATTTAGGTAAACCATCAATATTGGTTCCATTACCAAATGTTAGTCAAAATCATCAACTACATAATGCAAAAGTATTAGAAAATGTTGGTGCAGCAAAAATAATTTTAAATAATGAATTAAATTATGAAAATTTAAATAATGAAATTTTGAATATTATAAGTAATGAAGAAAAGATGAAAAAGATGGGAGAAATGGCATACTCAAAATCAGTAAAAAACGTTCAAGATAAAATATATGAAGAAATAAAAAAGATTGTAAAAAGGTGATATAAATGTCTTTAGAAGAAATTAAAATTTTAATATTAATAATTGTAATAGATGCAATAATATTAATAATTTGTGGAAAAATTATGAAAAAATATTTAACAAAAAAATTAATGTTTCCAAAAACAAAATTAATAAAAAGTTCTGGAATGACAAATGATGATTTGGATATAAACAATAGTATTTTCATGCATATGACTGATGGAATAATTGCATTTGATAGACAGGGAAATGTTATATTAATAAATCCAGCAGCTCAAAAAATGTTAAATATATTACCAGAACATACTAGCTTTGACGATATATTTGGAAGACTACATTTGAATATAAACCTTGAAAAAATAATATATTTAGAAAATTGGACAAATACTGAAGAAAGAATTCATATTGAAGACAGATTTGTTAATGCATATTTTGCTCCATTCAAAAAAGAAAATGATAGAACTGTTGGAGTTATAGCAGTATTGCAAGATATAACAGAACATGTAAAATTAGATAATATGAGAAAAGAATTTATTGCAGATGTATCACATGAATTAAAAACACCTATAACATCAATTATGGGATATGCAGATACTTTACTAGAAGAAGAATATGATAAAGAAACACAAAGCAAATTCTTAAGTGTAATTGCTTCAGAAGCACGTAGAATGGCAAAATTAGTAACAGATTTACTTACATTATCAAGAAATGATAGTAATAGAAATGTTGTACAAAAAGAACAGTTTGATCTTGGAGAATTGGTTAAAAAATGTCAGGACAAGCTTGCAATTGAAATAAAAAAGAAAAATCATGAAGTAAAAAGTTTTGTAACAGCAGATGTGCCACCTGTATATGCATGCAAAGATGATATTGAAAGAATAGTGTTAAATATTTTAACAAATAGTATTAAATATACAAAAGATGGTGGAGAAATAAAAATATATGTTGGTTTTGTATATAATGATGCATATATAAAAGTATTTGATAATGGTATCGGAATACCAGAGGAAGATTTAAGTAGAATATTTGAAAGATTTTATAGAGTTGATAAAGCACGTAGTAGAGAAATGGGTGGTACAGGACTTGGGTTATCAATTGCCAAAGATCTTCTAGACCGTAATGGTGGAAGTATAGATATAAAAAGTGAAGTAGGAAAAGGAACAGAAGTTGTAATTAAAGTTCCAACAAAGAATAAAGAAAAATAGACTATTGAAAAAATGTGACTTTTAATGTATAATATTCAATGTATTGGAGGAAGAAAATGAAATCAAATTTAAGAGAAATAATTGAATGGCTTATATGCATAATTATTGCAGTGGTATTAGCATTGATAGTAAGATATTATATAGGAACACCTACAATAGTACAACAAACTTCAATGTTCCCAACATTAAAGGAAAATGAACGTTTATGGTTAAATCGTTGGGGAAGAACAATTAAAAAAATGCCTGAAAGAGGAGATATAATAACATTTGAAGCTCCAAGCACGGTTATACCAACAAAAGCAGAAATAAATTTAACAAATCCAATTGCTAAATATGAAAAAGAACCTAAAGGAGTATTTAATAAATTTGTATATTATGTATTAGAAAGCAATAAAAAAAGTTATATAAAAAGAGTTATTGCATTACCAGGAGAATATGTTGAAATAAAAGATGGTGCAGTATATATAAATGGCGAAAAATTAGAAGAAGATTATTTAACATCTGGGATGGTTACAGATATGAAAAATGGAAATAGAGAAGAAACATATTATACTAATTTTACAGTACCGGAAAACTGTGTATTTGCTTTAGGTGATAATAGAACTGGAAGTACAGACTGTAGAGCATTTGGATGTATTCCATTAGAAAAAATCGAAGGAACAGTACTATTTAGATTTTGGCCATTTTCAAGAGCTGGGGGAGTAAATTAAAAATTGTTTGAAAATATATTAGGAAACGAAAATAATAAACAAATATTAAATAAATCATTACAATCTAACAAAACATCACATAGTTATTTATTTTGTGGAATAGAAGGAATTGGTAAAAAAAGATTTGCAGAAGATATTGCACAATTTTTATTATGTCAAAATCCACAAGATATACACTGTTGTGATGTTTGTAAATCATGTGTAGAATTTAATACTAACAATAATCCTGACTTTTTCTTAATAGAAGCAAATGATGGAAAAATAAAAATTGATCAAATAAGAGAAATGCAAAGAAAAATAGCAGAAAAACCTATTATTTCAGAAAGAAAAGTGTATATAATTGATAATGCTGATCAAATGACAACAGAAGCACAAAACTGTTTATTAAAAACATTAGAAGAACCACCAGAATATGCTACAATAATATTGATTTGTTCAAATGAAAATAGTATGTTAAATACAATTAAATCAAGATGTACAAGAATATATTTTTTACCAATAGAACAAGAAGAAATAAAAGAATTTATCCAAAAAAATTATAATCAAGAAATGGATAAAGATATTTTAGAATTAGCACAAGGAAGTATAGGAAAAGCAATTAAAATATTGGATAATCAAGAAATGTATATAAATTTGAAAAATATTTTGAGTAATATGTCAAAAGATAATTTAATTGATGTTGTTCAAAATGCAGAAATGTTATATAAAACTAAAGACGAAATTAATTCAATAATAGAATATATAAATGTATTGTTATTGAAGTTTAGTAAAGACAATAAAAAATATTTATCATGTATATCAATTGTAGAAGACACAAAAAAAAGATTAAAAGCAAACAGCAATTATGATATGTGTATAGACAATATGTTATTTAATATATGGTATGAAATGAATAAAAAGTAAAGTTTTATCAAAACAGAAAGGATTTATAAATGAAAAAAATAGTTGGAGTAAGATTCAAAAGATTAGGTAAGATATATTTTTTTGATCCAAAATGGCTTGAAGTTCAAAAAGGTGAAAAGATTATTGTTGAAACATCACAAGGTGAAGAAATAGCAGAAGTTGTAGTACCTAATAGAATGATAGATGAAGAAAAATTAGGAACACCATTAAAGAAAGTTCTTAGGTTAGCATCACAACGTGATTTGAAACATGCTGAAGAATGTAAAAAGAAAGAAAAAGAAGCATTTGAAGTATGTAATAAAAAAATAAAAGAACATAAATTAGATATGACATTAACAGATGTTGAATATAAATTTGATAATAGTAAAATCTTATTTTATTTTACAGCAGATGGAAGAGTAGATTTTAGAGAGTTAGTAAAAGATTTAGCTTCAATATATAAAACAAGAATTGAATTAAGACAAATAGGTGTTAGAGATGAAGTTAAAAGAATTGGTGGAAATGGTGTTTGTGGTAGAGAATTATGCTGTTGTTCATTTTTAAGAGATTTTGAAACAGTTTCAATTAAAATGGCAAAAGAACAAAATATTTCATTAAATCCATCAAAAATTTCTGGAAATTGTGGAAGATTAATGTGTTGTCTAAAATATGAACAAGAAGTTTATGAAGAAAAACTAAAACACTTACCAAATGTTGGTGCAATAGTAAAAACACCAGATGGAAAAGGTGAAGTTGATAGTGTTGAAATATTAAAAGAGGTTGTAAGAGTTAAATTTAAAGATGGAGATATAACAAATTTCAAAAAATATGATGTAAAAGATATAAAAGTTTTAAAAGATGTAATAAAAGAACAAGAAAATGCTGAAGAAAAGGAATATCAAAAAGAATTAAAAGAACTTGAAAAATTAGACAAACTTGAAAAAGAAAACAATAATGATGAAATATAGTGAGAGGTGGTGAGAAGAATGGCATATAGAATAGATTGTGAAAAATGTATTAGTTGCGGAGCTTGTGCTGCAAATTGTCCTGTAGGATGTATATCACAAGGTGACACATGTTTCGTTATTGATGAATCAGCATGTATAGGATGTGGAACATGCGCTGGAGTTTGCCCTGTTGAAGCACCAGCTGAAGCTGAATAGAAAAAATACTTAGCAAGAGAAAAATATTCTCTTGCTAATTTTTTAAAAATATAGTCTCACTCCCTGTGTGTATGAATAAAATATAAAAGGGGGATAAAAATGATATGTAGAAGAAGATATTGTAGAATGTCTGCTGACTTTGAGATATCAGGAGACGAATTAATAAAGAAAAGAAATCAAGGTGCAATCTTATTAGATGTTAGAAGTAAGCAAGAATATGATGAAGGACATTTAAATGGTGCTATAAATATACCAGAATATGAAATAAATTCACGAATTGAAAAAGAAATACCTAAAAAAAATCAATTAATAGTTATATATTGCCAATATGGTGGAAGAAGTAGAAATGTATATATGAAAATGAAACAAATGGGATATAATAATATATATAATTTAAAAGGTGGATTAGAAAATTTAAGATAATAGAGGAATAGTTTGAAATGAATATAGAAATAATAGAAAAAAATATACACAAAAAAATACAATATTTTGAAAAAATTGATTCAACACATTTATATGCAAAAAGAAATTTAAATGATGAAGATGTTGTTATTATTGCAGATTCACAAACAGGAGGAATTGGAACAAAAGGTAGAAAATGGTGCACAGGAAATTCTAAAAATATTGCAATGACAATTGTTAGACATCCAGAATGTAAAGTAGTTGATTTAGATGGAATTACTATAAAAATAGCAGAACAAATAAAAGATGTAATAAAAGAATTATATAATTATGAACTAAAAATAAAAGAACCAAATGATTTGATATTAAATGATAAAAAAATATGTGGAATATTAACAGAGATTCATACTAGAGGAGAAAAAATAGAATATATGCTAATAAGCATAGGCTTTAATGTTAATGAAGAAATATTTGATGAAGAAACTAAAAATATTGCAACATCATTAAAAATAGAGTTTAATAAAGAGTTTGACAGAGAAACAATAATAACAAATATAATAAATAAAATTGATATGATAATAGAACAAAATTAGTTCTATTATTTTTATTTCTATAATATAAATTATAGAGGAGGACAATATGGAAGAAAATAATTTGAAAAATATAGTTAATATTATGAAAGGAGTTTTAATATCATTAATATTTACAATGTTTTTTCTTTTCATTTTTTCAATAATTTTAACATATACATCATTAAATGAAAAATTAATAAATCCTTTTATAATTGTTATAACAGCAATAAGTATATTTATTGGGAGCACAATAGGAAATAATAGTATTAAGAAAAATGGAATAATGAATGGTGGATTGATTGGGGGAATATATTTAATATTATTATATGTAATATCAAGCATAATAAATAGAAAAATTGGATTTACAATTCAATCAGTAATAATGATTGTGTCAGGAATGTTCTGTGGAATGCTCGGAGGGATTTTGAGTGTTAATAAAAAATAAAATAATTAAATAAAAAAACTGCTAAAATGGTTGATATTTTTGAAAATATAGAGTAAAATCTATAAAGACCAAACATTATCAAATAGGAAGGAAAGGAAACAAAAAATGAAAAAAATAAAAATAACAACGATAATTTTAGCAATTTTTTTAGTAACATTAACAGCATTTGCTGGAGTATATGTTCAAACTCAAAATCGAATGGAAAATAAAGTTAAAGACTATGAGTTAGGAAGAGAATTAAAAGGTGGAAGAGTAATAGAATTAAAAGTATCTGAAACAACAGATGAAGCGTCTACTACAGAAGCATCAGATTCAGAAAGCACAGATAAAACAAAAACAGAAAAAAATGATCCTGAAAAACTAACTGTAGAAAATTATGAAATTGTTAAAAAAACAATTGAAAAAAGACTTGAAAAATTAGGAGCTCAAGATTACACTGTATCATTAGATAAAGAAACAGGATTAATT
>CAKPLV010000035.1 GCA_934167735.1 uncultured Clostridia bacterium
GTCGAGGCGACAGGGATCGAACCTGCGACCTCATGGTCCCAAACCACGCGCGCTACCAACTGCGCTACGCCTCGATAAAATTTCAAATGCTTATATATAATAGCACACTTTAAAGATAAATTCAAGAGTTTTTTGAAAAAAATAATAAAAAATCAAAAAACGAGAAAAATCTCGTTTTTGTTGGTGCGACTGACAGGACTTGAACCTGCAACCTTTCGGTTCGTAGCCGAATGCTCTATCCAGTTAAGCTACAGTCACAAATGATACTACACTATTATACTTGCATTTTGATAAATTTTCAAGACATATTGGCAAAAAAGTTCAAAATATAAGAAAAAAGTCTTTCATCATAAAGTGTACAAATCCAGGTTCGCTTCACAATAAAAAGACTTTTGCTAAATAATTAAAATTCAATTCAAGTACCAAACTAATTTTTAGTAGATAATATGATATTAAAAGATTTAGTGATATAACCTCTTCCGATATTTAAAGTAATACTATCTCCAGGAGCTTTTTGATAAATATATTCACGCAATTCAATCATATTATTTATAACTTTATCATCAACAGAAGTTATGATATCTCCAACTTGTATACCACTGGAAATAGCGGGACTTTTTTCAGAAATGTGAATTACATATATTCCAGAAGTAAAATTAGGAGAAGAAGCAATATAAGGAATAATTTCTTTATCATAAGCATAAATACCTAAATAAGCTTCAACAAAAGAATTATTATTTACAAAGCTTTCAATAACAGGTTTTACAACATTTATAGGAACAGCAAATCCAATTCCTTCAGCAGAAGTGATTTTTACAGTATTTATTCCTATAATTTCTCCATTAGGCAAGATAAGAGGACCACCACTATTTCCAGGATTTATGGATGCATCTGTTTGAATTAAATCAGTCATATATGAAACTGAATTATTTTCTTCAATTTTAATAGTTCTATTTGTAGCACTAATAATGCCTGAAGTTATTGTTCTTCTGAATTCATATCCAATTGGATTTCCAATAGCATAAACTGTTTCACCAGATTTTATAGAAGAAGAATCACCAATTGTGGCATATGGTAAATTTGAAGCATTAATTTTAGTTAAAGATAAATCTAATTCAGAATCACACCAAACTACATTTCCTTCATAAGTATAGCCATTTTTTAGAGTAATATAACATGTAGAATATTTCTCTCCCGTAACGTGGCAATTGCTCAAGATATAGCCATTATTAGATACAATAATTCCTGTACCTAATCCAAGATCATTAAGTGAACTTGTAGGAAAAAAGATAGAACTTGATTTTGATTTGATTTTTGAAATTCCAACAACACTTTCAGAAACTTTTTCTAACATAGATGAGATTGAATCACTATTTTGTATCACAGAATCCACAGTTTGTGTATTAGTTGTGGATTGTGAGTGCTTAATATCATATTCAGGAGTAATATCTATTTTTTTATATGTAAGATAAAAAAGATAAGATAATCCAACTAAAAAAGATAAAAGCAGAAATATTAAAAAGGCATTTTTAAAAATATTTTTCTTCTTATACATAATAACCTCTCTCAATATATTTTTATAATTATAGACAATAATTATAAAAATAATCATAATATTTGCAAAAAATGTAATAAAGTGGTATACTTTTAGATATATAAATTCGAAATAGATAAAGGTGGATAAAGGATGTCAGAAGAAATAGAAGAGTTATCAAATTCACAAAAATCAATTTGGTTAACAGAGCAATATTATCAAGATAGTAATATTAATAATATTTGTGGTACAGCAATAATAAAAGAAAAGGTTGACTTTGAAAAATTACAAAAGTCGATCGAACTGGTATGCCAAAAAAACGATAATTTTAAATTAAAGTTTTTTATAGATAATGGAATAGTAAAACAAACACTATCTAATCAGTTAAATAAGATAGATATTATTAATGTTGCCAATAAAAAAGAATTAGAACAAATAAGAGAAGAAATAGTTCAACAAAAATTTAAAATAGACAATTCATTATTATACAAATTTTATATATTTAAATTCTCAAATGGTGAAGGGGCTTTTACGCTTAATATACATCACCTTATTTCAGACGCGTGGACATTAGCGTTTATTTGTAATGAAATCATCAAAACATATTCCCAATTAAAAAATAATAAAGAAATCAAAGAAGAGAAAAATTATTCATATTTAGATTATTTAAAAACAGAAAAAGAGTATATGAAAAGCGAAAAATTTTTAAAAGACAAAGAATATTGGCTTGAAAAATACAATAAAATTCCTGAAGTTGCAGAAATATTGGGAAGTAGTACTAAAAAACAAGGATTAATAGATTCTTCAGCAAAGAGAATTAATATAAAATTAGAAAAACAAAATATAGAAGAAATAAAATCATATTGTAAAACAAACAAAATATCATTATATAATTTCTTTATGGCAATATATAGTATATACATTGCAGAAATTACTGGTTTGAATGAATTTGCAATTGGAACACCAATTTTAAATAGAACAAACTACAAAGAAAAAAATACAGCAGGTATGTTTATTAACATTGCACCTTTTAAAATAAATTATAGAGAAAATATAAAATTTGAAGAATATTTAAAAGAGGTATCTATAGATTCTTTAAACATGTTAAAACACCAAAAATATTCATATCAATGTTTATTAGAAGAACTAAGACAAAGAGAAAAAAATATTCCAAATTTATATAATATATTATTATCTTATCAAATCACAAATGCACAAATGAGTGGCGAAGATGTTAAATATAATACAGAATGGACATTTAATGGTAATTGTGCAGAAGATATAGATATACAAATATATGATCTAAATGATACAGGAAGTCTAAATGTATCATATGATTATAAAACAAGTAAATATACAGAAAAAGATATAAAAGACATTCATAAAAGAATAATAAACATTATAAAACAAGTAATACAAAACAATGACATATTAATAAAAGATATAGAAATAATCACAGATGAAGAAAAAAATAAAATTGAAGGATTTAATAAAACCGAATTAAAATACGATAAAACTGAAACAGTTGTTGATATGTTTGAAAAACAAGTAAAACAAAATCCTAATAAAATTGCAATTATATGTAATGACACAAAAATAACATATGAGCAATTAAATGAAAAAGCTAACATATTAGCCAATGAAATGCAAAAAAATGGGGTAAAACAAGAAGATATTATAGGATTAATGCAATATAGATCTGTTGAAATGATAATAAGTATTTTAGCAATACTAAAATGTGGTGCTACATATTTACCAATAGATCCTGAATACCCAGAAGATAGAATATCATATATGTTAGAAAACAGTGAATCAAAAACTGTATTGGTAGATAATCAAACAGAAAAATTAATAAAAGAAAAAGTAACTACGATAAATGTAGAAAAAGTTGATTTTAGTAATAAAAATACTAATATCCAAAAAATAAAAATACCAGCAAATTCAGTAGCATATATGATATATACATCAGGTTCTACTGGAAAGCCAAAAGGGGTACAAGTTACAAACCAAAACTTAAGTAATTTTATAAAAGGCGTAAAAGAAAAAATAGATTTTTCATCAGATAAAGTAATGGTTTCTGTAACAACAATTTGTTTTGATATATTTGGACTTGAAATATGGGGATCATTAACATCAGGAATAACATTAGTAGTAGCAAATGAAGAAGAGCAAAACACACCAGCATTATTAAATAAATTATGTGTAAAAAACAATGTAAATATAATTCAAACAACACCATCAAGATATTCAGTTATATTTGAAGAAAAACAAAATATTCAATTTACAAAAAAACTAACAGATATATTAGTTGGTGGAGAAGCAATAAACAAGAAATTATTACTAGAAATGCAGAAAAAAACAAATGTAAAAATATTTAATATGTATGGACCAACTGAAACAACAATATGGTCAACTATTAAAGAATTAACAAATGAAAAGGAAATTACAGTAGGAAAACCAATTGCTAATACACAATGTTATATATTAAACAAAAATGGCAAAATGTTACCAATAGGAACACCAGGAGAACTATATATAGGTGGAGATGGAGTTTCAAGAGGATATTTTAAAAGAGAGGAATTGAACAAAGAAAAATTTGTTAATAGTAAATATTCTCATAAAGGAAAAATATATAATACAAATGATTTAGCATATTACAAAGAAAATGGAGAAATTGTACATTTAGGAAGAACTGATTTCCAAATAAAAATACGTGGATTTAGGGTAGAACTAGGAGAAATTGAAAATGCAATTGAAAAAAATCCAAAGGTAAAACAAGCAGTTGTGGTAATGAAAAAATTAAATAATGGACATGATGCTCTAATAGGATATTATACAACATCAGAAAACAATGAAAATATAGAAAAGAAAATAAGAGAAGAACTATTAAAGCAACTACCTAAATATATGGTTCCACAATATCTTATGAAAATAGATAATATGCCATATACACCAAATGGAAAAGTTGATAGAAAAGCATTACCAGAATTCAATGTGGAAAATAGTAAGAAAAAATATGTGAAAATAAGAGATGAAATTGATGAAGAATTAGTAAAAATGATAGAAAAAATGCTTCAAATAAAAAACATCAGTCTAAACGATAAATTACTAGAATTAGGAGGAGATTCTCTTACAGCAATTACATTATCAACAAAAATACTATCGAAATATAATGTACAAATAAATATAAAAGATATAATGTCTGATTATACGATAAAAGATATGGCAGATTATATAAGAAAAAACCAGATTAAAGAAAATATAAAAGTAAAAATAGGAAAAGCTAAAGAACAAGAATATTATCAATTATCATCAGCACAAAGAAGAATTTATTACAATGTAAAAATGATAGAGGAAAATACTGTTTATAATATGCCAGGTGCAATATTAATTGATACTATTCTAGATTCAGAAAAAGTACAAAAAGTATTTGAAAGAATTATCAATAGACATAGTACATTAAGAACAACATTTGAAATTGTAGGTGAAAAAGTTGTTCAAAAAATACATGAAAAGGTTGATTTCACTGTACCAGTATATAAAAATACGGAAAGTGATATTGAGCAAATAGAGAAAAAATTTATTAAACCATTTGATCTTGAAAAATCTCCATTATTAAGAGTTGAATTACATTACATAGATAACAAAAAAACATTGTTATTATTAGATACACATCATATAATAATGGATGGTACAGCACTAAACAATTTAATAATTGAGTTTAATAGATTATACAATGGAGAAGATGTAAAAAATATTCCAATTCAGTATAAAGATTATGCTGTATGGGAAAATGAGTACAACAATAGTAGTTTAATAAAAATCCCGGAGAACTATTGGCTTAACAAGTTTAAAGATAGTGATTTTGCACCATTAAATTTACCATATGATTATAAATTTTCTGGAGATAGAACATATAAAGGAAATAGAATATCTAATAAGGTTAATGAAAAAGAATTTAGAAAAACAGAAAGATATGCTAAAAAAATAGGTGTATCTCCATATATGTTCTTTATTGCAACATTCTTTATATTGTTATATAAATATACAGGACAAGATGATATAAATATTGGAACACCAATTGCAAACAGAAACAGAAATGAAACAAAGAGAATGATTGGAATGTTTGTAAATAATATCGTTTTAAGAGGAAAGATTAATCCAGAAGAAACTTTTGACGAATTTTTGGATGAAATAAAAGATCAATTATTAGAAGATTTAACATATCAACCATATCCATTTGATATGTTAATAAGAAAATTGAAAGTAGAATTAGACACATCTAGAAATCCACTATTTGATGTAATGTTCACATATCAAAATAAACAAGAAAACATAGTAAAAATAGGTGATAAAGAGACTCAAATTATTGAAATAAATAATAATATTTCAAAATTTAATTTATCATTAGAGATTCAACCAAAAACTCAAACAATAAATATAGAATATTGTACAGATTTATTCAAACAAGAAACAATAGAAAGATTGTTTGAACATTATATGAATACAATAAAATCTATAATGAATGATATTAATGTAAAAATAAAAGATATAGATATTGTGCCAGAAAAAGAAAAAAATATGATCTTATATGACTTTAATAATACTAAGTTGGACTATCCAAAGAATCAAATAGTTACTGAATTATTTGAAGAACAAGTAAGAAAATCATCAAATAAAATTGCAGTAGTTTTTGGAGAAAAACATATAACATATAAAGAGTTAAACCAAAAATCAAATCAAATAGCAAATTATTTAAGAAAAAATGGAATAAAACCAAATGATATTGTTGGAGTTATGCTTCCAAGAAGAATAGAATTAATACATACATTAATAGGAATAATAAAATCAGGGGCATGCTATATTCCTATAGATCCAGAATATCCAGAACAAAGGATACAATACATGCTTGAGAATAGTAATGCAAAATTATTAATAACAAATAATGAATTATATGATAAAATAAATTATGAAAATAAAGTTTCTGTGGATTATGATAATATTGAAATATATTCACAAGCCAACGAAAATTTGAAGCCAATCAGTAAACCTGAAGATCTAGCATATGTAATATTTACATCAGGTTCAACAGGAAAGCCTAAAGGAGTAAAGATTACAAATAAGAATTTATATAATTTTATTATAGGAATAAAGAAAGAAATCCCATTCGAAGAAAATAAAACAATGGTATCTGTAACAACAATATGTTTTGACATTTTTGGATTAGAATTATGGGGAACACTAACATCTGGAATGAAAATGGTATTAGCTAATGAAGAAGAACAGCATATTCCGTCATTATTAAATGAACTATGTATAAAAAATAATGTAAATATGATACAAACAACACCATCAAGATATTCATTGATAATGGAAGAAGGGCAAAATGTAGAATTTTTTAAAAATATAACAGATATACTAGTTGGAGGAGAAGCTGTTACAGAACAAATAGTGTCTGAAATGAGGCAATATTCAAATGCTAGAATATTTGATGTATATGGACCAACAGAAACAACAATATGGTCTACAGTTAAAGAATTAATTGGAAAAGAAAAAATAAATATAGGTAGACCAATTGCTAATACACAAGTATATGTTCTTGATAAAGAATTAAAAGTTGTTCCAATAGGTATTGCTGGAGAATTATATATTTCTGGTGATGGAGTTGGAAATGGGTATTTAAATAGAGAAGATTTAACTGCTGAAAGATATATAAAAAATCCTTACATAGAAAATAGTATAATGTATAAAACCGGTGACATATGTAAATTTCTTGAGAATGGAGAATTATATTATCTTGGTAGAGAAGATGGACAAGTAAAGATTAGAGGATTAAGAATTGAACTAGAAGAAATCGAAAAAAAGATTTTAGAAGTACCTGGAATACAAAAAACAAAAGTAATAAAACAAACAATTGGAAATAGAGAAATAATTTCAGCATATTTCATTGCAAATAAACGAATAAGTATTAAAGAACTTAGAGAATATTTGCACAAAAATTTACCACAATACATGATTCCGTCTTATTTTACACCATTAGATAGTTTTCCATATACTCCAAATGGAAAAATTGATAAAAATAAATTACCAATACCAAATGGAAT
>CAKPLV010000036.1 GCA_934167735.1 uncultured Clostridia bacterium
CAATTGAAAGGAGCGAAAAGCTATGCCAAAATTAAAAACAAATAAAGCAGCAAAAAAAAGATATTCTTTAACAGCTACAGGAAAGGTAAAAAGAACAACAGCTAATAGAAGACACTTATTAGCAAACAAAACAAAAAGACAAAAATTATCAGCAAGACATGGAGCTTATGCAGATAAATCATGTGAAAATACAATAAAAAAATTATTACCATATGGTAACTAGAAAGTAGATAGAGGAGGTAAGATAAATGGCAAGAGTAAAATCAGCAATGACAACAAGAGCAAGACATAAAAAAGTATTAAAACAAGCAAAAGGATATTATGGTGCAAAACACTATAGAGTAAGAATGGCTAACCAAGCAGTTTTAAAATCTTTATCATATGCTTATGTTGGAAGAAAAGATAAAAAAAGTAATTTCAGAAAATTATGGATAGCAAGAATAAATGCTGCAGCAAGAATGAATGGATTAACATATAACAAATTAATAGCAGGACTAAAAAAAGCTAATGTAACAATAAACAGAAAAATGTTAGCTGAAATAGCAGTTAGTGATCCAAAAGCATTTGCAGAAATCGCAGCTGTTGCAAAAAAAGCATAATTAATACAAAAAAGGAGGTCTTTATTTTAAATTGATTAAAATAAAGGCTTTTTGCATTAAAACAGGAGGAAAAGATGAATATAGGAGTAGACATTGATGGAGTATTGCTTGATCTAGAAAGATTTGCACTAGATTGTGGAACAAAAATGTGTATAGAAAAAAATATAGATGTAAATATAAATTTAGAAAAATATTTTGAAGGAGAAAAATTTAATTGGACACAAGAACAAGAAGATGAATTTTGGGATACATATTTACTTGGATATGTACAAAATTCAATGCCAAGAAAATATGCATCAGAAATTATAAAAAAACTTAGAGAAGAAGGAAATACAATAAGTATAATTACTGCTAGAAACGAAAATGGAATGCCTGAAGAATATTATGGAAAGATGCAAGAAGAAACTTTAAAATGGCTAAAAAATAATAATATAGAATATGATAAAATCTTTTTTACAACAGATGATGATAAATTAAACAAATGTAAAGAAAATAATATAGATATTATGATAGAAGATAGTCCAACAAATATAAAAAATATATCAAAAGAAATAAAAACAATAAAATTTGACTGTCAATATAATAGAAATGTAGAAAATGAAAATATAATTAAAGCATATAGTTGGTATCACATATATCAAATAATAAATGATTTACAATCAAAATAAAACCTCTGATAGATTCAGAGGCTTATTTATTCTTTTTTCATTTTAGGCTTTGAAATTAAAGAAGCAATATATCCAAAAAATATAGCAGCAGAAATACCACCAGCAGAAGCTGCAACACCACCTGTAAATGCTCCAATAATACCTGATTCTTTTACACCTTTAATAGCACCTTTGGCTAAATTGTAACCAAAACCAGTTAAAGGAACTGTTGCACCTGCACCAGCAAAATCTACTAAGTATTTATAAATACCTAATCCACCTAAAATTGTTCCTGTTGTAACAAATATTACTAAAATTCTTGCAGGTGTTAATTTTGTTTTATCAATAAGAATTTGACCAATAACACATATAAGACCGCCAGTAATAAAACATTTTAGCATTGCAATCCAAGAAATATTTTGTAACCAATCCATATTGACCTCCTATATTTCAATACTAATTGCATGTGCAATTCCAGGGATAGATTCTCCTTGTTGAGAAGATGTGGAATTTGTAAGAGCACCTGTTGCAATTAATAAAATATTTTTCATTTTTTTGTTTTTTAATTGTTTATAAAAATATCCTGAGAATACAGAAGCACAACATCCACAACCACTGCCTCCAGAATGAGTATCTTGTTTTTCTTTATCGAAAATCAAAACACCACAATCATTATAATTAGATTTAATATTATAACCATTATCTTTTGCTAAATCAATTAAAATACTTTTTCCAATATGTCCAAGGTCTCCGGTAATTATTGCATCATAATAACTAGGAGATCTACCTGTATCCTTAAAGTGACATAATAATGTATCAAGTGCGGCAGGAGCCATAGCAGCACCCATATTATTTGCATCCTTAATACCCATATCTACTATTTTACCACTTGTAATATGAGTTATAAAAGGGCCTGTACCAGTTTTAGAAATAATTGCAGCACCAGCTCCAGTTACAGTCCATTGAGATGTTGGAGGACGTTGATTACCTAATTCTAATGGAAATCTAAATTGTTTTTCAGCACTACAAAAATGGCTTGAAGCAGCACATAAAACGTGTTCAGCACATGCTTCTGTAAGAATAGCTCCTAGACTTAAGCCTTCAACAAAAGTTGAACAAGCACCAAATATTCCAAAGAATGGAATGTTTAATTCTCTTAAACCAAAACTTGAAGATATACATTGGTTTAATAAATCTCCTGCAAAACAATATTCAATATCTTTTGAAGCAATTCCTGATTTTGAAATAACAGAATTAACAGTTTCTTTTATTATTTTACTTTCTGATTTTTCCCAGGTTTTTTCGCCCCAAAATTCATCTTCTAAACATTGATCAAAATATTGTGCTAAAGGACCATTAGCTTCCTTAGGACCAACAATTGATGCAACTTCTTGTATGCAAGGAGGATTATCAAATTTTATAGTTTGTTTTCCGAGTTTTTGCATAAAAATCACCTTTCTTAATTAAATTAAAGTTATTGCTTGTGTGTTAAAAATAAGATAAACAATTCCAACAATAATTGATGTTGAAATACCAAATACTAAAACAGGACCAGCAACAGTAAACATTTTTCCACCAACACCCATAACATATCCTTCTGATTTATATTCCATAGCTGGTGAAACAATAGAGTTTGCAAAACCTGTAATAGGAACTAGAGAACCTGCTCCAGCAAATTTACCTATTTTATTAAAAATATTTAAACCTGTTAGAAATGCACTAATTGCAATTAAAATTATTGAAACTATTGTACCTGACATTTCTTGAGATAAACCTCTTGATTTGCAAATTTCAGTAATTAATTGTCCAATAGAACATATTAAACCACCAACCCAAAAGGCATTAAAACAATTTTTAAAAATAGGGGAATTAGGTGATTTTTGGTCAACATAATTTTGATATTCTTTCTTTGAATTTAAAGGATTCATAAAACACCTCCTCAAATATATTACAATGATTATGCCCAAAAAATGGGGAACTATGCAATAATATTACAATAGTATTACAAAAATGTTACAAAAAATACAATTAGATTACATTTTATTGAAAGCTATTGACTTTTTGTCTAAAAAAGATAAAATAAAAGTAAGTGTAATTATTAAAAGTGAGGGGGACAAAATGCCAAGTTATTTAGGATTGTATATTGGGAATAATGTAATAAAATATGCAAAAGTATCAAAAGAAAAAGACAAAACTAAAATTGACTCTTTTGGTATAAAATTCTATACAAATATCTCTCAAACAATTAAACAAATAGTTGAAGAAACTTATAGTTATAGAACCCCGATAAGTGTTAATTTAAATGGTGAAACTTATCAATATTTTAATATGTTTTCATTATTAAATAAAAAGGATCTAGAAAAAGCAATAAAACTTGAATTTGAGTCTTTTTGCTCAGAAAAAGGATATAATCCTAATTCGTTAGAAACCAGATATGCAATTGTAAATAATACTGAAGACAAAGAAAAATTAAAGGTAATAAATATAAGTGACAACAAAATTGAATTAAATAAAGTACAACAAAATCTAGATGGTTACAGATTGGGAACAATTGTACCAATATCAATGTCAATACCTAATCTTATAACATTTCAACCTAAAGAAAATGCATTAATAGTAAATATAGAAGATTCTACAACTATTACAACTGTTCTAGATGGAAATATTTATGCGATTGATACAATTGATGAAGGTAGTAGAGAAATTTTAGAAAAAATAAATTTAAAAGAAAATTCATATTCAAAAGCATATGAAATTTGTCAAAATACTACAATATATACAGCAGAAGTACAAGAGTTCACAGAAGACCAAAGTAGATATCTAGAAGATATAATGCCTACATTATACAATATTGTTGGTAAAGTTCAAAAATTAATAAATGAAAGTATAGAACCAATAAATAAAGTTTATATTACAGGAACATTATCTTGTGTAAATAATATAGACTTATATTTTCAAGAATATTTGGGAAAAGTAAAATGTGAAATATTAAAACCATATTTTGTTCAAAACATGGTAAAAGAAGTTAATATAAAAGATTATGTTGAGGTAAACTCAGCAATTTCACTAGCTTTACAAGGATTAGGAGACGGAATCCAAGGAATCAACTTCAAAAAAGGTTCATTAAAAGAAGGATTCTTAGGAATATCTATTGGTGGAAAAGATAATGAAAAATCTAGTAAAAAATCAAATTCAAAATTCAATATGAATGATTTTGGAGATAAATTATCTAGAGGTGAAATGAGTTTAATCAGAAGTGTTATATCACTAATGATATTTGTTATAATGTTTAGCGGATTTTCAGTATTGTTAATGAAACAAATACAAGAAAAAGAAAGCGAAGTAGATAGTGTAACAACAAAAATTAAAGCACAAATATCAAGAGTACAAAAAGATACTTCAACATTAAACACTAAAGAACAAGAATATGAAACTTTAATAAAAGATTTACAAGATGTAAATGAAAAAATAAGTAGCATAAATGCAAGTAAAAATCTAATTCCAAACTTACTAAATCAAATTATGAATGAAATAGATGAAACAGTTCAAATAACATCTATTCAAAACACAAAAGAAAAACATATTGTAATAGTAGCACAATCACCAAAATATCAAGGTTTAGGATATTTCAAAACAAGATTAAAAACTAAAAATATATTAAATGATGTTGTGTCAGGAAGCAGTATGAAACAGAATGGAGTGGTTGTTGTAACGATAGAAGGTGATTTACCATGAGAAAATTATTATTAGGATTATTATCAGTTATTTTATTAGCATTTTCAATATATTTAGCATTTTATGGTGTTTCATTTGCTGGTTTAACAGTTAGTGGAATTCCTGCAATAAAAGAAGAAAATGCAAAACTTGAAAAGAAAATAGAAAGTGCAAATACACTTAAAGATACAGACTATCCTAAAAGTGTAAAAAGCTTAGAAGATGCTTACAAAAAATTAATGACACAAAAAGATAATTATGATCAAATAATTTCTCTAGGTGTCGACGAAAACGGACAACCATTAAATAAAATACAACAATATGAAACAGAAAGATTGTGGATTACATTAGGAAATTATGCAAAAAAAGAAGGAATAGATTTAAACTTAGCAGTAACATCTGCTAACAAAGTAAATTCAACATATGATTTGAATTTCACAGTTACAGGTGGATATATACAAATTACAGACTTTTTATATGATATTGAAAGAGATACAACATTAGTATTTAAAATTGAAAACTTTAAACTTGTGCCAGGTACTAGTACAGAAGTCTTAGTTGCAACATTTACATGGAAAGATGTTAAACTTAACAAAGTACAAAATACAGATAATGCAACAACAACAAATTCAAGTAGTAGTAATAATACAACATCTGGTAATACTAATACAAGTACAAGCAGAAATACAACATCAAATTCAATAAGAACAACAAATACTACAAATACAACAAACAATACATAATAGAAAGGAGTAATTAGATTATGGCAAAAACAATAATTAGAGAAACAATAATAGCTCTTTTGGTATGTTTAGCTGTGTTATTAATATTAAGTGTAACATTATACAATTTCATACCATCTAATAAGGTGGTACCAGAAGAAGTAAAATATACACCTAGCAAAGAAATTCAAACACAGTTAAATTCTGAAGTTGACAAAGAAAACAAAGAAGTATTAATGACATATGAAGTTACAGCTTCAGACCTAGATAGTTATCAAAAAGCAAAAGAATATGTCCCAGGAAAAGCAAACCCTTTTGCTGCTGTATCTGAAGAAACAGAAGATAATAATTCAGGTAATTCAGGAAATACAGGAAGCAATAATAATACAGGATCATCTTCTCAAGGAGGCTCAAATAATAACAACCAAGGTGGTTCATTATTTGAGAATGGTTCTAGTAAATAAGGTTATATTTATTAAATAAATATATACAAATACTAAAGATAAAGGAGGGATGAGCTTACTTGAAAACATAAGATAAACAATATTTATCTATTTAACAATGTTATTAAAATTTTTAAATAAAAAAATATCTGTGAAAAACAGAAGAAAGAAAGGAAGATTTTATTATGAAAAATCAAAATCAAAAAGGTATTACATTAATTGCCTTAGTAGTTACAATTGTAGTTTTATTAATTTTAGCTGGAACATCAATAGCTATGTTATCAGGAGATAACGGAATTATTACAAATGCACAAAAATCAACAGCAGCAAACACAGAAGGACAAGTTTCTGAAAATATCAAAAACGCATACAATGCAGTAAAAACAGAAATAATTGCAAAAGCATCAACAGATTCATCATATGATGCAACAGCAACTGAAACAGAAAAAGCTTTAGCTGTAACAGTTGCACAAGAAGTTTTAGGAAATACAACATTAACAGATGTTCCATCAACAGCTACAAAAGGATATACAATAGTATACACAGCAGCAGATCATACAGTTAAAATAACATATTCTGATTCATCATTCAAAGCTGGTGGAAAAGTTGCTGGAAAAACATTAGGTACAATTGAAGCTACATTTACAATTTCAAGTGGAAATATAGCATTAGCATGGACAAATAATCCATACTTTGTAACAAGTTATTAATAAAAACTACACAACAGGCATATACCACAAAGTATATGCCTGTAATAATATAAAAGAAAAAATAGAAAGGCAAGGAAATGAATACATTTTTTTACATAATATTATTTATAATGGGAACATTATTTGGCAGTTTTTATACACTAGCAGTATATAGAATACCAAAAAATATAGATATAATAAAGAAACATTCATATTGCCCTAATTGTAATCATAAATTAGGATTTTTTGAGTTAATACCTATACTAAGTTATATATTCTTAGGTGGAAAATGCAAAAATTGCAAACAAAAAATAAGAATAAGATATTTAATATTAGAAGTAATAGGTGGAGTATCTTTTGTAGTATTAGGTTATGCTTTGAATTTGAATGTAGAAAACTTAAATATACAAAACATAATACTATTTTCATTTATAGTATTATATTTAACTGCTATAATATTAATTTCAGGAATAGATAAAGAATATGTAAAAATAGATAAAAAAGTACTTGCATATGGAATAATCATATCAATAATATATATGATATATCTATATACAATAGATGCTACTAGTATATATAGATATGCTATATATTTAGCATTATATATTATATTACTATCTATGGATACATTTTTATTAAGAAGATATGCAGAAGATAATTATATAATTGATATTTGCATGTATCTTACAATGATACTAATTTTTACAGGAACATCTGTAT
>CAKPLV010000037.1 GCA_934167735.1 uncultured Clostridia bacterium
CTTTTTTTGTATGTTAAAGTTGAACATATTAATCCATATATTTCTGAAGCAATAGCTCTTGGATCTCCATTTTTAATTTCACCTTTTTCTATTCCTTCTTGTACAATTTTTTCTATTTTGCCAATATATTCATATACTAGATTCTGACATTTTTTGTTTCTGTCTTCTTTTCCCCAAAATTGACTTAATATTATTGTTATTATATCTTCATATTTTGCAACTATTTTTATTTGAATCAAAACAATTGCTTTTATTTTATCTATGTAATTATCATGTTTTGCAATTTTAATATCAACACTATTTTGCAATAGTTTTATTCCTTCTTCAATTAAAAAATTGAAGATTTCTTCTTTACTTGCAAAATGATAATATAATGTACCTTTTGCTACTCCAACTGTTGCTGTTATTTCTTCTATACTTGTTGCTTCATATCCTTTTTCAGCAAACAACTTCATTGAAGTTTCAAATATCTTTCTTTTGGTTTTATTCATATTTATCACCTATGTTCTCATTTTTACATTCATATTATATAATTTAATTCTTAATTATGCAAGTTTTTTTTATTTTTAGAATGCTCATTCAGTTTTACATTATGTATTCTTTTTTGGTTTACTTTTTTTATTTATTTTATTTTTTAACTTGCTGTGGAAACTGTGGATAAGTCTGTGAATAACTTTAAATAGTCATATTTTTTTTACAATTTGTTCACAATCAAATGTTGATAATTTTTTTTTACATTTATTTCTATAATTTTATCTTTTTTTATGTAACTTTATATTATCTATAAAAAAATGACATATTATAAAAACAATATGTCATTTTTTCTAAATTATTTTAAAATATATTATAGCAATTATCTCTAGAATAAGAATCGCTGGTAATCCAATTGTAAACTTAAGTTTCTTGGTTTTATGTCTAAATGTATACATTCCAGAAATTGTTCCAATTCCCCCTCCAAGAAGTGTAATTAAAAACAAGGTGTTTTCTGGTATTCTCCATCTTCCATATTTTGCTTTTCTTTTATCTAACCACATAATGAAAAATCCTATTAAGTTAATTACTAACAAATATATAATTATGTTTTTTGTTGTAAAAACATTTGTTACTATATCTTCCATATTTCTCCTATCCAAATAGACTCAACTGATTACTTTGACTCATTCCTTCTAGGCAACCAAATTGTTTTAACAATTCTGTTACAGAATCTCCTATTTTTGCTCTAATTTTCAAATCATCTATAGACATGAAGTTTTCATCTTGTCTTGCTTTCATAATACTTTCTGCAGCAACATTTCCTAAACCTGCAATACTATTTAGTGGTGGTCTTAAATATTCACCTTCTACTTGGAATTTAGTTGCATGTGATTTATATAAATCAATTGGCAAAAATCTAAATCCTCTTTGATACATTTCATGTACAATTTCCAAGTCATCATACATATCTTTATCTTTTGGTGTTGCATTATTTCCCATCATATCAATTTCTTTCATTTTGTTTTTTACTTTTTCATCACCATTAATCATTACATCTGCATCAAATGCTTTTGCTCTAATTGAATAATATGCAGCATAATATGCAAGAGGTATATGTACTTTAAACCATGCAATTCTGAAAGCATTTGTTACATAAGCTGCAGCATGTGCTTTAGGGAACATGTACTTTATTTTTTCACATGATTTTATATACCAATCTGGTACATCATGTTCTTTCATTAGTGGAATATATTCATCTTTCCATTTTGGTTCTTTTCCTTTTGCAACTTTACCTTTACGAACAGCTTCCATTATTTTGAATGCTTTGTCTGGTGGTAATCCCTTTTGAATTAGATATATCATAATATCATCCCTACAACATATTGCTTGTTGTAATGTTACTATTCCTTGTTCAATTAATGTTTGTGCATTACCTAACCATACATCAGTACCATGTGATAATCCTGATAGACGAATAAGTTCATCAAATGTTGTTGGATGTGTATCCAAAAGCATTCCTCGTGCGAACTTAGTACCATATTCAGGTATTCCATATGTTCCTACTTCTGAATTTATTTGTTCTGGTTTTACTCCAAGTGCTTCTGTTGAATTAAATATTGACATTGTTTCTTTATCATCAAGTGGAATCTGTGTTGGTGCAATACCTGTTATATCTTGCAACATACGAATAACGGTTGGATCATCATGTCCTAGTATATCAAGTTTTAATAAGTTTCCATCTATTGAGTGATAATCAAAATGTGTTGTTATTATATCTGAATTAGGGTCATCTGCTGGATGTTGTACTGGTGTGAACTCATATATTTCTCTTCCTTTTGGTACAACTATAATTCCACCTGGATGTTGTCCTGTTGTTCTTTTTATTCCTGTACATCCAACAGCTAATCTTGTGATTTCTGCTTTATTTACAGGTATATTTCTTTCTTCATAATATTTTTTAACATATCCAAATGCTGTTTTATCTGCTACTGTACCAACTGTTCCAGCTTTAAAACATGTTCCTTTACCAAATATTACTTCTGTATATTTATGTGCTTTTGCTTGATATTCTCCTGAGAAGTTCAAGTCAATATCTGGCTCTTTATCTCCATTAAATCCAAGGAATGTTTCAAAAGGTATATCCATTCCATCTTTGGCAAGTTTATGTCCACATTTTGGACAATCTTTATCTGGTAAGTCAAATCCATTTCCTACACCATAATCTTCAAATTCTGAATATTTACAATTTGAACATCTATAATGTGGCTTAAGTGAATTTACTTCTGTTATACCTGTCATAAATGCTACTAAAGATGATCCTACAGATCCTCTTGATCCTACTATATATCCATCTTCATTTGATTTCCATACTAATTTCTGTGCAATAATATACATTACTGAATATCCATTACTTATTATTGAATTTAATTCTTTATCAAGTCTTGTTTGAACTATTTCTGGTAATGGATCTCCATATAATTCATGTGCTTTATTATATGCAATATTTTTTATATCTTCCTCACATCCTGGTATATGTGGTGGACATTTTTCTGGTGATATTGGATCTATTCTATCACACATATCAGATATCTTATTTGTATTTGTAACTACAACTTCATATGCTTTTTCTTTTCCTAAATAGCTGAATTCTTCCAACATTTCTTCTGTTGTTCTTAAATATAATGGAGCTTGTTGGTCTGCATCTTTATATCCTTGACCTGCTTCAAGAATTCTTCTATATATTTCATCTTGTGGATCCATGAAGTGAACATCACATGTTGCAACAACTAATTTTCCAAGTTTTTCTCCTAATTCAACAATCTTTCTATTAATATCTTTCAAATAATCTCTATCTGGTACTTTACCATCTCTTACTAAGAATTCATTATTTCCTATTGGTTGAATTTCTAGATAGTCATAATCTCTTGCAATATTTTCGATTTCTTCATCTGATTTACCAAGTTCAATTGCTTGATATAATTCACCCGCTTCACACGCACTTCCAAGTATTAATCCTTCTGAATATTTTTTATATAAACTTTTTAATATACGTGGCTTTTTGTAAAAATAATGTAAGTGTGATAAAGATACTAATTTATATAAGTTTCTTAATCCTATATAATTTTTAGCTAATATTATAGCATGATATGTATTTAATTTCTTGTATTCTTCTTTTGAAGCATTTTCATCTTTTCCTTTTGTATCTATTTCTTCTAGTTTTGTTACACCTCTGTCTTTTAATTTTTGAATCATTACATTAAATACTTTTACTGTTGTATCAACATCATCTAATGCTCTGTGTGCAACTTCTACAACTATTCCAAGTTCATCTGCAATTTTTCCCAATTTATATTTTTTCATGTCTGGGAAAACATCTTTTGCAAGTGTTAATGTATCTAATACTGTATAATCAAAATCATATCCCAACACTTTTGCATTTTGTTTTAAAAATCCAACATCAAATTTAGCATTATGTGCTACTATTACTGAATCTCCTAAAAATTCTAATATTTTTGGAAATACTTTATCAATTGTTTCTGCATCTTTTACCATATCATCTGTAATATTGGTTACTTCAACTACTCTTTGTGGTATTGGTTTTTCAGGATTTACAAAACAACTAAATTCATCTATTACTTCTCCATTTTTAACCTTCATTATACCTACTTCTGTAATCTTCTCTGTTACAGCTGAAAATCCTGTAGTTTCCAAGTCTAGTACACAATATGTTGTATCTAAATCTTGACCTTTTGCATTTGTTACTGACTTTTCTTTATCTGGTGCTAAATATGCTTCAACTCCATAGATAACTTTCATATCTTGATTATCTCTACCAAGTAAATGATATGCTTCTGGGAATGCTTGAACAACTCCATGATCTGTAATTGCTATTGATTTCATTCCCCAATCCATAGCTCTTTTTATTAAATCTGTAGCTGATGTCATTGCATCCATTTGGCTCATCTTTGTATGCATATGTAGTTCAACTCTTTTTACTTCACTATTGTCAACTCTTTTTGTTTTTGGTAATGGAACTGATTCTACAATTGTATTTGCCATTATTGTTAATTCATTAGAAAATGCATCCATTTGGACTTTTCCTGCAAGTTTTACGGCTTTTGTTTTTCCTAATCTTTTTATTATCTTTTTAGCATTATTACCTGGTAAGAAAGCTTTACATGTCATTGTACTTGTACCATCATATATATCAATAATTAAAATAACTTTTCCTGTTTTTGTTTCTTTATCTTCCATTCCTTGTATTTCACCATCAATACATACATTTCCTGATTCAGTATTTAAATCTGAAATTTTCATTAATGGCTCTTTTATTACAGGTGCTGAACCTAATATTAATGGACTTGAATCATCATCTTCAGGTAATTGTGGAAGTCCTGTATCTTCTATTCCATAAATTATATTTGCCATTACTGTTATATCTCCAGCATAAGCATCTAGCCCTGCTTTTCCTGTTGTTTTGATTGCTTTGGCATTTTTTATTTTATCTAGTATTTCATTTCCTTCTTGAATATCTTTTGCAAATGATTTACATGTGATAATTCCAGTTCCATCATAAAGTTCAAATATTAACATTCCTTTTCCAGTTTTTGTTTCTCTACATTCACTGTTTACAATTCTTCCTTCTAATGTAATTCTTCCATCATCAGCAGATATATCTTTTATTTTTTCTTTCTTTTCTTTTGCTTTAGATGGTTTACCAAATATTAATTCTCCATCATTTAGATTTTCTTCCATTTCTGATGGAATATATCCCATATCTTGTTCTGTAGGCATTGCATAATCAGCATCATTAAATACTCCTTGTGGTGCTGGTGGAATTTCTGATTCTGGATAACCAGCATTTTGTTCATTGTATTGTTCTTCATTATGTGTTCTTATTGCAATTCCTTGTAAAGCTGATTTTACCGCTTCTTTTTCAATTTTTTCTGAATTTTCTCTAAATGCTTTTACTTCTTCTTCTGTTAATCTTTCTTCAATTTTAACATTATATTTTTTTCCAAAAAGATTTTGCATAACATTTTCTAATTCTTTATCTAGTTTTCTTGCTTTTAGAAAATCAGCGCCTTTAATTTTCATATATACATTTACATCATTTCCATTAACTTCAACTTTGCTTTTTAAAAGTAGTAATGGTCTCATTAGTGGGTATTTATGTGCCATATAGCAAATTAGGTTTTCCCATTCTTCATCTACATGTTTTATATATACATTTTCTCTATATTTTATTATCATATGTACTTGGCCAAATTGAAATCTTTCTCTAAGAAATTTTTCAAAATACCATATTTCTTTTATCTCAATATATTCATCTGAATACATACCAATTTCTAGTGTATTTATCTTTTTTATTAGATTCATTTTTAATATTTCTGCATCTGCTATGTTGCTATTTGTTTTATAATCACTAAATACATCTCCAATTTTTCTGCTTTTCTTTTTTGTTTGCTCACTTGTATTTGCAGTTTCTGCCACTCTATTTCACCTTCTTGTTTTTCTCAATCTATATTAACACTTTTTTATTGATTTTTCAATCAAAATATCTCATATATATTCATTTAAATTTTACTATACCATATGTTATATTTCAATAATATTACAGAAATGTAATATTATTTTAATCTTTTTGTCATACACTTTAATTTAATTATATGTTATAATATATTGTGTAAATTTATAAGGAGTGTATTATGTTAGAAAATTTGGTTACAGATAAAAAATCAATAGAAAACATCAGTTACATAGATAGTATAGAAAATGAATCACAAAAAATTAATCTTGAAATTTCTTATCAAACAAACACAAGAAATAAAATTATAAAACTTATTTCTTCTATTAATACAGAAATTAAGGAAAAACAAACTGATTTTACTTCAAGTGAATTATATAAATTCAGCCAAAAAGTAAAAAGCATTTATGATTCTCTTAATAAAAGTATTAATTTACTAACAATGCTAAAAAATAAAATTGGATTTTTACAAAATTATAAAGAACATCAAAATAAGAATATTTATGATAATCGTGCAAAAGAATACTCAAATTTTTTAACAAATAATTATAAAATTCTTTTGAACACTTGCAATAAACTTCAAAATTTTATTACAAATGAAAACAATAAGAAATTTTTTGAAACATTTCAAATTAATTTCAATAATGATATTTCTACTACTACTGATGAAAATGTATTAAATGATAATAATACTTTAATTATATCTGAAAAAGATAATAAAGTTTTCTTGCCATACAAATTAGATGAAGTAAACTATTACTTAGACAATTACCCTGATCAATTTAATTCAATTGAAAATGTGGTTGCTAAATTGTTTATTTTGCCTTTACAATATTATATTATTCATCCATCTATTGCAAGATTTCGTGAAGCTTATTCTTTATGTCGTAATAAAGAAAAGTGTAATGTTTTTGATAGCTTAAGTTATGGTTTTGAATTAATGTTAAATAATAAATTAAATCCAGCAATTATTGCAGCATGTAAAAATAAAGAACAATTATCACATTATATTGAATGTTTAAATGAAAATTGTCTAAACGAATTTACTGATTTTGAAATAAAATTCGAAGTAAATCCAATATAAAAAATCTATAGAATTAACTATAGATTTTTTTCATTTAATGCTAATTTTATTAGTCTATCCAACAATTCTGAATAAGATATTTTTGATGCTTCAAATAATTTGGGATACATACTTATTTTTGTAAATCCTGGCATTGTATTTATTTCATTTATATAAATTTTATTTGTATCTTTTTCAACGAAGAAATCAACTCTGGCTAATCCTTTTCCATCTATTGCTCTAAATGCTTTTATAGCAATTTTTCTTATTTCTTCTATTAACTTCTCATCTATTGGTGCTGGAATAATTGTTTTTGATTCTGGAATATTATATTT
>CAKPLV010000038.1 GCA_934167735.1 uncultured Clostridia bacterium
ATTTATACAAGAGGATCTAATATTAGGGGACTACTTGGGAATGGTTCGATTGATGATAAAGATGTTTTTATATGCATAAGTGATTTGAACGATAGTATTTTAAAAGGAAAAAAAATAATAGATATAAATAATGTTTGTGCAAGCGTATTTGCTATAGATGAAAATTATAAATTATATGCTTGGGGAGATAATTCTCTTGGACAACTTGGAGATGAAACAAGTGAATATAAAACAAAGCCAATATGCTTAAGTGAAACTCAAGGAAGTTTGCTTTATGGAAAAAGCATAAAAAAAATTATACCTCATTATGATAGAGATACAGCATTTTTGGATAACAATGAAAATCTTTATAAAATTGAGTATAATTCTGAAAGCAAAAAATATGAATATGTGTCACTTAGTGATAAATATGAAGCTCTTAATGGAAAAAAATTGAAAGATATACTTCCTGGAGATTTGATATTAGATAATGAACAAAGAATTTATAAATTAAATTATGATTATAATAAAAATGTTGGAGATGTAATTGATACAGGATTAGACGAAATAAATTATAATACATCAGGATATAATGATATATTTTCTTCCATATTTGTTACGCCAAATTCAGAAGTGTATTATATAATTTTAAATTATCGATCTTAAAAAGATACCAAGAAAGGTCTAAACCAGACCAATTCTTGGTATCTTTTTTTTATAATTATAAATTAATAGCACTATCCAAAGCCAACTTAATCATAGAATTAAGACCAGTTTGTCTTTGTTCTGGAGTAGCAATATCTTTAATAAATTTAGAATCCACAACACTCATCAAACAAGCAGCATTTTTATTAAATAAATGAGCAACATAGAACAATGCAAAAGCTTCCATTTCAGCACTAACTGGATTAAAGCCCTCTGGAATTCTACTCAAAAATTGATTAACATCTGTCATATAAACATCAAAGCAATCTGTACAAACAGTATTACCTTTAAATAAATTAATATTATCATCAACAGCTGTTTTAGAAATAACATCATTTAAATGTTCAGAACTTTTTGTGATATGACAAACTTCATTATTTAAAGTTAATGCAAAATTGCCTTCAGAAAAAGTTTGCTCAGCCAAAATAATATCAAATAATTTCAATTCTGGTTTATATGCACCGCAAGAACCAATACGAATAATATTTTCAACATCATAAAATTTAAAAAGTTCATAAGAATAAATTCCCATACTTGGCATACCCATACCAGAAGCCATAACTGTTAGAGTTTTTCCTTTGTATTTACCAGTATAGGCAAAAATTCCTCTAACTGAATTCACTAATTTATAGTCATCAAAAAAATTTTCAGCAATATATTTAGCTCTAAGTGGGTCGCCTGGCATAATAACTGTTTTTGCGATATCACCTAGATTTGCTTCATTATGTGGTGTAGACATATAAAAAACCTCCTTTTGAGAAGATTATATCATAAAAAAATTAATTTACAATAAGGACACAAAAAATAGATATAATGTTAACAAAAGATGGATAAAATGGAAACAAATTAAGGAGAGATTTGTATGAGAGAAAATGAAATGATAATAATGGAAAACTTTTTAGAAAATAAAGAGCAAAAATTAGATGTAAAAGAAGAACCATTTGAAAAATTAATGTTCTTCTATGAATCAGCATTAAAACAACTTGAAATACAATTACAAATAATAAAAAAAGAATTCAAAATAATGTATAATTATGACCTAATAGACCATATAGACACAAGAATAAAAGAACCTAAAAGTATAATAAAGAAAATGGAAAAAAAGAAATATGAAAAAACATATTCAAACTTAATCGAAAAAGTAAATGATATTGCAGGGTTAAGAATAGTCTGTACATTAAAAGATGATATATTTTTCATAAAAGATCTGATAAAAAACATACCTAATATTCATATTTTAAAAGAAAAAGACTATGTAACAAATCCAAAAGAGAGTGGATATTCAAGTTATCACATGATAGTAGAAGTACCTGTACAATTATCTCAAAAAACAATATATGTAAAATGTGAAATACAAATAAGAACACTTGCAATGGACTTCTGGGCAAGCTTTGAACACAAAGTAAAATACAAGACAGAAAATGATGTAAACAAAAAAACATCTAAGGAATTAATCACATGTGCAAAGATGATAAAAAAGTTTGATGAAAACATGGCAAAAATGAATAATTAGAACAAAACTATTGATATTTTTTTCTTAAAATAGTAAAATATAGTGGAAAGAAAGGAAAGAAAAAATATGTCAAAACCAACAGTAGCAATAATAGGAAAGCCAAACGTAGGAAAATCAACATTTTTTAACTATATAGTAGGAAGTAGAATATCAATAGTAGAAGATACACCAGGTGTTACAAGAGATAGAATATATGCAGAAACAAATTGGAGAGGAAGAAGCTTCACAGTTGTAGATACAGCAGGAATTGAACCAGAATCAGATGATATAATAATAACTCAAATGAGAGAACAAGCCCAAATAGCTGTTGATATAGCAGATGTAATAATATTCTTAACAGATGCAAAACAAGGAGTAACAGCAACAGACCAAGAAATAGAATTAATGTTAAAAAAATCAAAAAAGCCAATTGTATTAGTATGTAACAAAGTAGACAACATGCAGAAAAAAGATGATATATATGAATTCTATAATTTAGGAATAGGAGAACCACATCCAATATCTGCAGCAAATGCATTAGGAATAGGAGATGTACTTGATGCAATATATGATAACTTACCAGAAAAAAGTGCAGATGAAGATGATGATGGAAGAATAAAAGTAGCAGTAATAGGAAAGCCTAATGTAGGAAAATCATCATTAATCAATAAAATAATTGGTTCAAATAGAACAATAGTTAGTTCAATTGCAGGAACAACTAGAGATGCAATAGATACAGAATATGAAAACAAATATGGTAAATATGTATTAATAGATACTGCAGGAATTAGAAGAAAAAGTAAAGTAACAGAATCAATTGAAAAATTCAGTATAATGAGAACATTACTTGCAATAGAAAGAGCTGATGTATGTCTAATGATGATAGATGCTTTAGAAGGAGTAACAGACCAAGATGCTAAAATAGCAGGAGAAGCTCATGAAGCTGGAAAAGGAATAATAATTGTAGTAAACAAATGGGACGAATATGAAAAAGAAACAGGAACATTAGAAAAATACCAAAAAGAAATTTATAGCAAATTATCATATTTATCTTATGCACCAATAATATTCATATCAGCAAAAACAGGACAAAGAGTTGATAAATTATTCACAATGATAAACAATGTTGCAGAACAAAATGCAATGAGAATATCAACATCAGTATTAAACCAAGTAATAAATGAAGCAATTGCAATTGTACAACCACCAACAGATAAAGGAAAAAGATTAAAAATATTATATGGTACACAAGTAAGTACAAAACCACCAACATTCGTAATATTTGTTAATAGTAAAGAACTATTTCATTTTTCATATGAAAGATATTTAGTAAATCAAATAAGAAAAGAATTTGGGTTAGAAGGAACACCAATTCGAATAATAGCAAGAGAAAAAGGCGAAAAAGAAATGGAATAAAATTAAAGGGGGAATAAAAATGGCAGCATACATAATTGTAGCAATAGTTGCATATTTATTAGGAAGTATAAGCTTCTCAATAATAGTAAGTAAAAAACTAGCAGGATTTGATGTTAGAGAAAAAGGAAGTGGAAATGCAGGAGCAACAAACGTTTTACGTTCAGTTGGAAAAAAAGGAGCAGCATTAACATTATTAGGAGATGCATTAAAAGGAGTAGTTGCAGTTTTATTTGCAATAATAGTTGGGGCAATAGCAAAAACAGCAGATAAAGCATTATTAGTTCAACTAGCAGGTATATGTGTTGTAATAGGACATACATTCCCAATATTCTTTGAATTCAAAGGTGGAAAAGGTGTTGCAACATCATTAGGTGTTATATTAATGACAAACTGGAAAATCGGATTAATCTGTTTAGTATTTGCATTAGTATTAATGGCATTAACAAAAATGGTATCTATGGGATCAGTTGGAGCTGCAATTTTATTCCCAATATTAGTACTATTTATACATACAAATTTTACAATATCAGAAGGAAGCAGTTATTTTATATATAGTATAATATTAGCGGTAATAGTTGCATTTAACCACAGAAGTAATATTCAAAGAATATTAAGTGGAACAGAAAATAAAATAAGTTTTAAAAAATAGGAGAAACATATGAAAAAAATATTAACAATAATATTATTAAATATAATATTAATAATAAATATATGTTCAGTACAAGCACAAGCAAGTACAGAAACAATGAATCAACTTAGACTACAAGTAAAAGATGCAGACGAATCATATAGCATATACATGTTAATACCAAGAGATTACATTGAATATGCAATAAAACATGATGGACTAGATGTGAAATATCAAGGATCAAATACAATCAAATTTTATACAGTACCAAGTATAACAGTAGATGTTGATAATGTATTAGATGAGACATATGTTGATAATCATATTGAATATGTTCAAATAAAATTAGATGATATCGGTGGACAAGAATACTTTTTCGAGTTTTTACCAGACTATCCAGAAATGGATATGATGTATAGAGTAGAATCAGATTCAAAAGACGACCTATTATTATTAAATAATTTCAAATTTAGAGATGGAACATGTAAAATAACATACAATTATAAAGAAAATACAATAAAAACAGAAGATCAAAAAGATATAAAATTAAAATTTGATCTAAAATGGTGGCAAATACTAATAATAGTTGGATTAATTATATTTGTAATTGTTATATCTAAAAGGAGGAATTATTAATGAAAAATATCGCAATAATAGGTAGTGGAAGTTGGGGAGTTGCACTTGCAATACATCTTTCAAAATTGGGAAACAACATAAAATTATGGTCATTTTCAGCAGATGAAAAAGATTTAATAAATAATGAAAGAAAATGCAAATTTTTACCTAATGTAAAATTACCAGAAAACATATATTGTACAACATCTTTTGAAGAAGCAATTGAAGGAACGGATTTCATAATACATGTAACACCTTCAAAATTCACAAGAGACACTGTAAAACAATACAAACAATATGTTAAAAATCAACCAGTAGTAATATGTTCAAAAGGATTTGAAAAAGAATCACTATTAACATTAGATGAAGTTGTTCAAGAAGAAATGCCAAATGCTAAAATTGCAGTTCTATCAGGACCAAGCCATGCAGAAGAAGTTTCAATAGCTGTACCAACAGCATTAGTTGTAGCTTCAAAATATGATGCAGTATTAAAAATGGTTCAAGACACATTTATGTCAGAAAAAATGAGAGTATACACATCAAGAGATGTAAAAGGAGTAGAACTTGGTGGAGCATTAAAAAATATAATTGCATTTTGTGCAGGTGTTGCAGCAGGACTTGAATTAGGAGATAATACATTTGCAGCATTAATTACAAGAGGACTTGCAGAATTATCAAGACTAGGAGTAGAACTTGGTGGTCAAAAAGAAACATTATATGGATTAAGTGGATTAGGAGACTTAATTGTAACATGTTTAAGTGAACATAGCAGAAATAGAAAAGCTGGAAAATTAATTGGTCAAGGAAAAACTTTAGAAGAAACTAAAAAAGAAGTTGGAATGACAATCGAAAGTGTTGATAACATTGAAGTTGCCTATGAACTTGGAAAAATACATAATATAGATATGCCAATAGTAGATGCTGTTTATGGTATTTTATATAAAAATTTAAAACCAGAAGATGCAGTAAATATGTTAATGAATCGTGCTAAGAAAAAAGAAGATTAGTTATAAAAAAGTAGAAATTGGAAATAATAATTAATAAAATATATTGGAGGAATAATTATGGAATTTTTTAATAAAATAGGAAAAAAAGCAAGTGAAGCATATGATGCAACAGCTCAAATGACAGGAAAAATTGCTAAAGAAGCAAAATTAAGAATGAAAATAAATGAAAACAAATCAGATATAAATGATTTATACAAAGAAATAGGTAAAAAAGTATATGAAAAACATGTAATTGATGAAAACATTGATATCAAAAAAGATTTAGAAGAAGAATGTACCAAAATTGATGTTCTATCTACAGAAATAGAAACATGTTTAAAAACAATATTAGAACTTAAAGACAAAAAACAATGTCCAAAATGTCATTCAAAAATCGATTCAAAAGCAAAATTCTGTCCTGAATGTGGAGAACTACAACCAGTTGAAGAAGCAAGAGAAGTAGAAGTAGTTGAAGACGAATCAAAAGACGAACCACAAGAAGAGCAAGAAGAAAATAAAGAACCAGAAACAAACAATAATGAAACAGAAAATAACGAGGAAAATTAATGAAATTAGTAATTCAAAGAGTAAGAAATGCAAGTGTTGAAATAGACAAAAAAATAGTTGGACAAATAGATCAAGGTTTTCTTGTATTAATAGGAATAAAAAAAGGGGACAATAAAGAACAAGCCGATTATTTAGCAAAAAAACTATGTAATTTAAGAGTCTTTTCAGACGAAAACGGAAAAATGAATAAATCATTAAAAGACATAGATGGAAAATTATTAATAGTATCTCAATTCACATTATATGGTGATTGTTCAGATGGGAACAGGCCAAGTTTTATAGAAGCAGCAAGACCAGAAGAAGCAATTCCATTATATGAATATTTCTGTAATGAATGTAAAGAAAAATATGGTATAGAAGTTCAAACAGGAGTATTTGGAGCAGATATGAAAGTTCAATTACTAAATGATGGACCTGTTACAATAGTTATTGAAAAATAAGAAAAGTTGGTATAAATAGAAATATTTATATCAACTTTTTTAATATGGATATCTTTCAAAAATATATTTGATTACATTTTCAGCATTTTCAGGTGAAATCTTAATAAAAAAATCCTCATCAAGTGAAACCCACATACTTAAATTAAAAGACTCTTTATTATCTATATATGCTGCAATAAATTCAGAAATTTGAACAGGATTATCAAAATCTTTTTTCCATTTTGAAAATTTTTGCAGGCTTATTTTCTTAGTATAGAACTTACTTAAAAAAGAACTCAATTCATCTGTATTTTCACTAAAAAGAAAAACCTTAGCAACCATAAAAAACTCCTTTATATATATTATGTGAAAAATGTAGAAAAATATACAAGAATAAAACATTAATAAAAAGGGAATAATCAAAATATACCTTAAGAAGGAGGAATAAAAATGGAAAAAAATCAAAAAATTAATTGTCAAGTTAAAACTTGTATATATCAAGATGGAGAAAATGGTAGATGTACATTACAAGCAATACAAGTACTTCCAACACAAGATTGTAATACAAA
>CAKPLV010000039.1 GCA_934167735.1 uncultured Clostridia bacterium
AGCTACCATTATACCATCTGATAAAGCAAGAATTTCTTCGAAGTTATCAATTCCTTCTTGGCTTTCTATTTTAGATATGATTTGTATTTTTTCTCCACCATTTTCGTCTAATAGTTTTCTGATTTCTTGTACATCTGATGCTCTTCTTACGAATGAAGCAGCTATATAATCAAATCCTGCTTTGATTCCTTTTGTTATATCATCAATGTCTTTTGGTGATAATGCTGGTAAATTTAATTTTAATCCAGGTACATTTACTGTTTTTCTGCTTCCTAATCTACCTGTGTTTAATGCTTTACATACTATATCTTTATCTTTTATTTCTACAACTTCAAATGCTATTGCACCATCATCAACTAGGATTTTAGCTCCTGGTTTTACATCTTGATATAAGTTTTTATATCCTATTGAAGTTTTTGTGTTATTTCCTATTACATCATCATATAAGAAAGTAAATGTTTGACCTTCTTCTATAACTACTTTTTCATCTCCTGATTCTAATTTTCCAGTTCTAATTTCAGGTCCTTTTGTATCTAGCATTAAAGCGATTGGTTGTTTTAATGTTTCTCTTACTTTTTTGATTGTATCAATTTTTACTGCGTTTTCTTCATATCCTCCATGAGAAAAATTGATTCTTGTTACATTTAATCCTGCTTTTACTAATTTTGTTAACATTTCTTCACTTTCACTTGCAGGACCGATTGTTCCTATTATGTTTGTTCTTCTTAATTTTTTCACTTTTTATTCCTCCCTTAATTTTACAACTATTTGTTATTATAACACAATATTTGTAGTTTATTCAATACATTTTATGATATTTTTTGTCAAAGCAACGCATAAAAAACGCCTTAATTGGCGTTCATATGCTAATTAGTTTTCTGATTTTTGTGCAACGATTTCTTTTCCATCATAGTATCCACAGTTTGGGCATACTCTGTGTTGCATAACTGGTTCATGACAATGTGGGCAAGTAGCAAAGTTTGGTTTTTCTACTTTCCATGTTGATCTTTTAGAATGTGTTCTAGCTTTTGACCATCTTCTTTTTGGTTGTGCCATCTTAATCCCTCCTCGCAAAGATATATGTGTATATCTATTTCATTATTTTTCCATAATTAGTCACTATAAAATTATACAAGCATTTTTCATTTTTGTCAACATTTTTTTAACATTTTATGCATATAATTAATAAATGGGAGGTTTTTTATGTGTGGAATTGTTGGTTTTGTTAATTATAAACAAGATATTTCAAAATTTAGAAATGTTTTAAATAAAATGAATTCTTCTCTTTCTAATAGAGGACCTGATGAACAGGGCTTTTATATAAGAAAACAAGTTGCTTTTGCTCATAAAAGATTAGTTGTTGTTGATCCTATTGGTGGCAAACAACCTATGATTGAAAATTTTTCTGATTCTGAATATTCAATTGTTTATAATGGACAAATTTATAATACAAAAGAATTACGTGATATTTTGATTGAAAATGGATTTTCGTTTTCTGGCCATTCTGATACAGAAGTTTTATTAAAAGCTTTTATTTTTTATGGTCCTTCTGTTGTTAATCATTTGAATGGGATTTTTGCATTTGCAATATGGAATTCTAAATCTGAAGAACTTTTTATTGCACGAGATCACTTTGGTGTAAAACCTTTATTTTATACAATGCAAAATAATTCTTTTATTTTTGCTTCTGAAATCAAAGCTATTTTTCAATATCCAGGAGTTGCAAAAATAGTCAATGGTCAAGGTATTTCTGAATTATTTGGTATTGGTCCTGCTCATACTCCTGGTTTAACTGTTTTTGATAATATTTTTGAATTAAAACCAGCACATTATGCTGTTTTTAATAAATCTGGTTTGCATATACATAGATATTGGAAATTAACTAGTCAGCCTCATACAGAAAGTTTTGATGTTACATGTCAGCATTTGGAATATCTTTTAAAAGATTCTATTACTAGACAATTGGTTTCAGATGTTCCTTTATGTACATTCTTATCTGGTGGTTTGGATTCTAGTATTATTACCAAATTTGCATCTGATTATTGCAATGAAAATGGATTAGAACCATTAAATACTTTTTCAATAGATTATGTTGATAATGATAAAAACTTCGTTAAAAGTGATTTTCAGCCTAATTCTTATAATTATTATATTAATTTAATTGTAAATAAATTAAATACTGTTCATCATCCAATTGTTATTGATACACCAGAATTAGCTGATTATCTTGAAGATGCAATGATTGCAAGAGATATGCCTGGTATGGCAGATATTGATTCATCTTTACTTCTTTTCTGCAAATATGTAAAACCTAATGCAACTGTTGCATTAACTGGTGAATGTGCTGATGAAATCTTTGGTGGGTATCCTTGGTTCTTCAGAGAAGATACATTGAATTGCAATACTTTTCCATGGTCTATTGCTATTTCTGAAAGACAAACTTTACTTAATCCTTCAATTGCAAAGAAAATTGATTTGAAAAACTATATTGATTTTAGATATAATGAAAGTTTGAATCAAGTCGAAATACTGGATTCAGATTCCAATGAAACTGCAGAAAAACGTAAGATTTCTTTTTTAACTATGAATTGGTTTATGCAAACATTATTAGATCGTTCTGATAGAATGGCTATGTATAACGGCTTTGAGTTACGTGTTCCTTTCTGTGATTATAGATTGGCCCAATATGTTTGGAATATTCCATGGGAAGTTAAAGCTCTTAATGGTAGAGAAAAAGGCTTATTGCGTTATGTTTCTCGAAAATTTCTTCCTTCTGAAATTGTTGACAGAAAAAAGAGTCCTTATCCAAAAACTCATAATCCAACTTATCTTGCAAAAGTAAAATCTATGCTTTCTGATATTATTCAAAATCCTCATGCTCCAATCAATTATCTTTTAAATAGAGATTATATTTTGGATATTTTAAATACAGATGGTAAATCTTTTTCAAGACCTTGGTTTGGTCAATTGATGACAGGTCCACAACTTATGGCCTATTTGTGTCAAGTTAATATGTGGCTCGAAAAATATCAACCTATTATAAAGATTTAAAAATAGAGGCTATAAAGCCTCTATTTTATTATTTTGTTTATTTGTTCTAGTGATATTGGTCCTTCTCTTAATATTTTTATTTCTTCTGAGGTACAATCCACAATTGTACTTCCTTTAGCAAAAACTACTTTTCCTTCCATCATTCCATCTAAAAGTGGACAATTTTTTTCTATTTCATCTAAATTAGCACATTCCTTTTCACCACTCTGATTTGCACTTGTCATAAATATTGGACATTTTAATTCAATAATAAGTCTTTCTATAGTTTTAGATGTTGCCATTCTAATCGCAATTGTATCTTTTCCATTTGTTATATATTGTGATAAATTTTCTTTTTTCTTTAATACTAATGTAATAGGTCCTGGCATAAGCTTTCTTATTATTTTTTCTTCTCTTTCGCCTACAATTGCAATACTTTTTATCTGTTCCTCATTTGCACACATAACAGGAAACGCTTTGTTTATTGGACGTTTTTTTACTTCTATTAATTTGTCATGTGCTATTTTGGAATCTATTCTAGCACAGATTCCAAAAACAGTATCTGTTGGTACACTAATTACTCCATCCTTTTTTAATACTTGTACCATTTTTTCAATTTCATTTTGTTTATATCTTGTTATCATTTAATTACCTCGTTTTATTGCTTGTAATTATAGTTTATTGTTATATTTGTTAAGTCAATATTTTTGTCTATTTTATTCCATTCATCTTCTGAACCAGTGTAATTTATTGTCGTCAAAGCAGAGCCCCATCCAAATGCATAACTTCCAATATATGTCACACTGCTAGGTATTGTTACAGTTGTTAATTCTGAACACTCTTCAAAAGCACTATCATCTATATAAGTTACACTGTCAGGTATTATTATACTTACTAACTCTTCACATCCATAAAATGCCCTATTTCCTATACCAGTCACACTATTAGGTATTATAGTTGTCTTACATCCTCTAATTAATTCATTATTTTCCTTATTTATTATTGCATTACAATTATTTCTACTATCATATTGTTCATTGCCTTCTGAAACTTTTATACTAGTTAATCCACTACAATAATCAAAAGCATTATAACTTATATTAATTATACTACTAGGTATTGATATAGAAATTAAATTTTCACACCCCCTAAAAGCTGCATCATATATAGTTGTTGTACCTTCTTTTATAATCACTGACGTATTGCTTGGCATTTCTCCATTATACATATAAAATATTTTTCCAAAATATATCTCACCATCAGGTAAATTATCAATAAATTTTGTACCTTCAAACACATTATAGCCTAGATATCCCAAATTTTCTGAAAATGTAATATCTTCTAAATTTGAACAACCATAAAACACCCTCTCTTCAATTGTTTCTACGCTATCAGGCATTTCAACTTTCGTCAGATTTGAAAGATTACAAAAAGCTTCGCTTCCTATAGCTTTTGTTCCATCTTTTATACGTATTGTTGTTCCACTTGGCATTTCTCCATTATACATATAGTATATTTTTCCTAAATAAACATCTCCAATTGGAAAATTTTTTTTAAATTTCGTACCAGAAAAAGCATATTTACTTATGCTTTTCATGCTGTCCGGAATTTCTACATTAGTTAAATTGGTACATTTTGCAAATGAATCAAATGAAATAGATGATATTCCATTTGATAAATAAACTTTTTTGATAACTTTATTTTCGGTTAAAAAGTGGCTTGATATATTTTTAACTTGAATTCCATTTATTTTAGAAGGCACCGTTAATTCTTCCAAAGTCCAATTACTCCAATCACAAACCCATCTATCACTGGTTTGTTCATAGTAATATCCATATTCTCTTTTTATTGATACAGTTCCATCTTCTGTAATATCAAAATATTTAGCATCTTCTATTTCTATTTCATTTTCTGCTTTTATCAATGGGCCTAAATCTCTTGGATTTTGATCTTTGTCATAATAAATTAATTCATAGACACCATCGTCATTTTCTTCTACTATATATACATCTGATGTTCCTGTTCCATTTCCTGTTGTTAACTTTTTCTGTAATGTGTTTTTTACATTTACTATATTATTTTCATCTATTTTTCCTTCTTCTTTCAAGAAGGTTAATACATCTGTAGATATTTCTCCTGTAATCTTATTGGTATTAAAGTTTTGCGTTTCTAATTGCATAGCCTCTAAAACACTTGAATGATTATTTTCAATTTGAGACTTTTGTGTTTGAGTTATAACTCCATTTTCTCCTGTCAACATTGATATACTAATTCCAGCTAATATTAATAATACAACTATTGTTACAACTAATGCAATTAATGTTATTCCTTGATTTCTTTTGTTCATCATATTTCTCCTTTAAACTATACTCTTTTTATATTCTTTATAGCTTTTTATATTTTCTGGTGTATATCCTTTTAGTGTATCTTGTGAAACCATTTCACATACTTTATCAAATACTTTCATAAATTCTTCATCTTTTTTTCTTTGTGTACTTATTAATGAGAAACTTGTTTTTCCATCTTTTAAGCATACTGTTATATTGGTTGAAAGTGGTATGAATCCATACATTTTTGTTGTATGAATATATATCCATTTTATATCTGAATATCTAACAGCAAATAATCCCAAATGAGTATCTATTAAATAATTTTTGGTTAATATTACATTATCATGATAATGCTTTTCTATAACATTATCATTTAATTCACTTTCAATTTCTTCTAAATATCCATTTTTCTTGAAATATTTATTATATTTTAATTTGGTAATAAATACTGTAAAATGTGTACATATTGCTACTACAAGGAATATAAGTCCTAGAGCAATTGCAACACCCCATGCAGTTGTATCAACAGGTGATTTTCTAGCATTTAATAAAACTGTTCCATAATATCCTGAAAATTCATCTATTGTCATTTTATATTCATCACCTACAGAATCATTGTAATAATCTACAACAAGCTGTTTTAGTTCATCTGGTATTTTTTCAGTTATACCATATATTCTAACAGCTTCAGGTTGTACAGCATTTTCATCTTCAGAATATGTATATTCTTGAATTTCTTTAAGTTGATTAATTGTTTCAAAATTTAAATCTATAATATACATAAATTTTCCACTTGTTGCTATATAATATCTATCATTATTTATATCTTGATCATCTTCTGTATTTCCATATATTGCAACTTCTGTTGTTACCGTATCAATATCTAAATAAGCATATGTTCCTTCTTCTAATTCAGTTCCCATTCCTGTAGCAAAATCTTGTGCTTCAGGCTTTTTATTAGTTTCTATATAATTTATCACTATACATGGAATTAATACCAATAATATTCCAATTATGTAAAAAGCTTTTATTGAATTAGATAATTTTTTTGAATTTTTTATGATTTCTTTTCCTTCCATCAGTTTTCCTCCTTTAATTTTATTATCTCTTCTTTATTTTCCATTATTGTATTATACCCTATTTGATAACATTTTTCTATATCATTTATTTCTAACAAAGATGTCCCTTGAGTATCTATTTCGATTGCTATATCTGCAATTTTTTGAGCCTTTCTAACATCTTTTAATGAAAATATATCTACTGCTCTTAGTAGTACTTTTAGAACATTATCTGTTGGAGTATATTTATCAATATTGAAACTTAATCCTATAGTTTTTTCTGCTCCCATATCTTTTAGTATTTGAACAGGTAAATTATCTTTTGTTCCTCCATCAATAAAATTATATTTCTCAAAATTACATGTTGTAAATATTCCTGGAAATGACATACTTGCTCTTACAGCTTTTTCTACTGGTATGTCATAAATATAGTCAATATCATCATTATGTAATTCATATCTTTTGGAAAGTGATATGCATTCTTTTGTTGTTATTGTGTCTACTGTAGGAATTGCTAACGGCAATTCTACATCACACATATTTTTTATTCCTTTTTTCTCAGTAAATTTTTTTACTAAATTTTCAATTTTTTCTCCTGAAATTAAACCTTCGAGTTTTAATTCTCTTGTCATAACATAAGTACCTGCTGCTGAAATTATTGGTATTTTTTCAATTTTTGTAAGTGTTTTATAATATTCATTCGCAAGTTCCTTCATTTCTTCTGGTTCATATCCTAATGCATACATTAGTGCAATTATACTTCCTGAACTTGTTCCTGATATATATTCTATTTTTATTTCTAAATCCTTTAAAGCCTTAATAGCACCAATATGGGCTATTCCTTGTAATCCACCACCTGCTAATGCTAGTCCTATACTCATTTTATGTTCCCTTTCATTTTATAAATTTCTTTTAAAATTTTACTATACTGTGCTTAAAATTTCA
>CAKPLV010000040.1 GCA_934167735.1 uncultured Clostridia bacterium
TTTTTATGATTAATAGCCTCATATATTTCTCTTGGCTCTTTTCCTCCAATTTTAAAGCTATTGTCATTGTAAAGGATTGCGTATGTTTCAGCATAAGTTAGTGTGCTCCCTTCAATAGCATTTGAATGGTATGTACTTCTTGTAATTAAATCCTCTAAGTAATCATTATTGTTTAATATAAATTCTAAAATGCTCATAATTTTACCTCTTTTATATTTTTCAAATATTTTAGCCTATTAATTTCCAAACGTTCATATATATAAACTTTTTTATATGATCAAATTTTATCACAACAGATTTTCAAAGTCAATTATGAGGTTGGAAAAGAGAACTGTCCCCTTTTCCAACTTTTCTTCTGTATTCATCAAAAAATTTATCAGAAACAATCTTAAATTGTTTCATTAGCTCTTCCAACGATATATCTTTCGTTGCTTTTGTAAGTTCAACATTTGTTAATTTATTTTTATACACTTTTCCCATGAATTCATTTAATTTATTTGTAAATTCTGCTATAAAATACGCTCTATTTTTTACATCAGGTTTCTTTCGCGTTGCTATATCTTCTATTCTATCGAAAGGCGATACTATTCCTCTATCTGTTGCCATTAAGTCGGCTATAGTTAAAATATTATCGTATTCATTATACTTATAATTCTCTAAAAATTTAGTTATATCATCTTTTGCAGTATTTTCTTCCCATTGTGGATTACCTTTATCATCTATAAAAAAACCTTCTTCTGCTGGTTCGTTATTAGCACATCTGTTTCCATTTATAAATGAATGAGTTAAACAAGCAATCGCCTCTGAATTCCAACCCAAATCAATAAGTTTTTCATATCCTACAATAACATGCTCAAATGAATGAGTGTACTTTCTACCATAATCATGTAGTATTCCTATTTTTTGAGCTATTTTTGGATTAATTCCTTCCATAAGAGCAAACTGTTTGCATAACCTTCCTTCAAATAAAGAATGGCTTATCCAACTACTTGTGTTAATTTTTCCATCTAAAATTGTATTATTTCCCAAATGTTGACCATTATCAATACATTTGTATGCAAGCTCTAATAATATTTTTTTGTATTCTATTTTAAGACCATTTTTTTGTGTCATCTCATAAGCTTCATTTTCTGTTAATTTTAAATTATATTTTTTTATAAATGTTTCTTGAATCAATATAATTAAATTAGATAAATCATCCTTTTTTATGTCCTTCAAAACTAATAAAAAAGCATCTTCAATTGTGTTATTATTTTCGTAATTATATTCTTTCGAATGTTCTAAAGCCTCTTTTTTATAATAATCATTTTCAAAATTTAATTTCATTTTTATCTTCTCCTTGCAATTAAGTTCTATCTTATTATATCTTATTTTCTCTTATAAAAACTGTCGCCGAAATTGCTGAAAAAGCATCTCAAGACTGCGACATTGAAGGTATTACCGGATTCATGTATGGTTATGCAGTCAATGCTTTGTCCCAGTCCTGGAAGTACGGCGAAGAACTCCGCAAATGGCACAATACGGATTATGGCTACGAAGGAGATGGCATTGTCAATCCTGCAGTACTGACTATTAATGTAGGTTAATACCTGCCAAAAAAGAAAATTATTTCTTTTCCTCGAAAGAGGTTTCTTTTTTTAGAAAAAAATATTTATCAACAATATTTTATTTCATGTATATTTATGGTATAATACCAAATGATGTAGGCAAAGTCCTGTATCGTTTTCCCAGTTTTCACTAATTAGTGAGAGGGATAACCTCTAACTTTTTAGTTTATGCATGCAAACATTAATCACCAATAAAATTTAAGGAGGAAAAATCATGGGTATTATATTATAATACTAAAAAAAGTAAAAATATTCTAGAAGAAATAAATAATTTACAGGTCTAAGTGTTTACCTTTTTTGCTTTTTGTGTTATTATTTTGTTGACACATAATTATTACCTTCTTTCAATGTTTGATTCGACACCAACATTGTATCATAAGTTTTAATTATGTGTCTTTTTTTCCTAAAAACGGTAATTTAATTTTACCATTTATAAATGAAATTTGAATAGTGTAAAATTATAGACAGTTTAATACATTTGTGATATAATTTTTACGTTAATCTTTTGTAATCTCCTTGGGGAGTTCACATATAAAACCACAGGTCACCCAATAATTATTGAAGGAGGACACATATGAAAGAAACCAAAAAAAAAATGCAATGAAATTTTATCTCTTAGCTACTCAAATACAAAATTAGAAGTGGTTGGATTAAAAACATTGGAATGTAAGCAAAGAATGAGTAGAAAGCATTGCTGAAAATGTAATATCTGGTATGAATAGGATAAAAGCATTTATGCTGATGGTGAAATATTTGCTCAAATTCTGGATTTTGCAAATGAACACAATACTCAGGAAAGCGACATTTTTAAGAGGAGGTTTTCTTATGTCAAAAGAATGTAAACGGGATTTCAAAGTAAATCAAACAGTATATCTGGTTGATTACTGGGGAACGAACAATGGCTCGCAAGCTTTTGCAGCTGAGGCTAAAATTTTGCAGGTCGATGAAGAAAACAAAACCTTTGATGCTGTTTTGTATGGAGATACATACCAGAGATACAGCTTCGAAGACTATGGACGTTTGATCTTCGATACTGCAAAAGAAGCAAATGAAGCAGCAGGTAAGTTGCCCCAACCCAAGTCGGTTGTATACCAGAAAATCGGTAAGCGCGTTTATAAAAAAACGGTTTCTGGACGGACACTATGTTGACAATGTCTATGATTTGATTATTGATTTTAATAAAGGAAAAGCTGTCTCTACAAAAGAGATTGGCATTTCTATATTTCTTAATAAATCGGATGCAAGACAATAAAAAGTAAACAAAAAGGATTTTCCATGATTTTGGAGAGTCCTTTTTGCTGTTTATCTAAAATCTCTACTTCTATTTTTTACCTTAACTTTATTATTTTCTTCAAAGTAATAAGGTTACATGACCTACGTCATACTTCAGCAACAATATTGCTTAATAATGGAAACTTAGATATAAAAAGAATTCAAAATTGGCTTGGTCACTCCAGTTACAATACTACTGCAAATATATATACTCATCTTGACAAATCTGCCAATGTAGTAACTGGTGATGTAGTAAGTAATTTATTAAAATTGTAACTAAAAAGTTCTACAAAAACTATAGTAAAAAAATTTTGTAGAACTTTTGTAGAATTTTTGTAGAACTTTTGAATTTTAGGCAAAAAAAAATAATACCTCGAGAATCTTCCAAACCCTTGGTATTACTTTGGTGCCGATGACATAGTTATCTACAACCTTTTTTCGGCTCTCATAACGATTGATACAAATATCAATCAATTCATTGTCTTTACTTTAACATAAAGTTTATATTTTTGCAAGTATATTTTTTAAAATGACCATATAACGAAAAAATTATTCAGAAATATTACAAAAATATTAAATTTTTATGACAAATATGTTTTGATTGTCATATTTATTGTAAAAAGTAAAATATTGTGATATAAATTACATAAAAGTATGCAATAAATAAGTAGTGTTTTAAAGCAAAGGAGAAATATATATGGGTAGATATGCTTATCATGGACAAGAGGTCTTAAAAAGAGATGGTAAATTAGTTGGATTTAATGCAGGATATGGATTTTATTCTGAACACGAACATGGATATACGGGTGAAGAACAGATAAAATCTAAAGAGATTATAGATAAAAATAAAAATCATCCGTTTAATGGAGAAATTGTTGAAAATCCTCAAGCTATTAATTTAATGGAATTTAGTGATGGGAGTGTCTGGTTAACAAACGATGGTTGGAATTATGCTAGTTTAATGAGAAAAACAGAAGAAGAAAGACACGAAATTATGGATAGATATATCAATAATGATGATAGAAAATGTAATGAAGAATTTATGTCAAAATTTGGTGCTAATATGGACTCTCCTGAAGTGATTGCTTTATGGTATGCTGGTTTTAATGGTGGAGGAAATTTTGATTTAATATCTACAAATGAACAAAGTAGCGAATTGATAAGAACATTATATGCTGAAATGCAAAGAGGAAATGTTGCAATTTCAAGTGATTATAGTTTTATGTTTAAAGATAGAGGGTTGTCATTTGTATTATTAGACCAATTAACTCAAGAAGACCTTATGAATAAACAATTAGTAGATCATCGTGATGAAATGGCAGGACAATTTCAAAAAGAATATAGAGAATACTTACAACAAGAAGGATTAGACGAAAGTGTTTGCATTGGTAAGGGTGGTAAATATCCAGCAGAATTTTGGAATGTACAAATAAGTGATTTAGAGACTAACATTAAACGGAGAAATTGTACCTAAATTTTATTTAGAAATTCTTGATACTTCTAAAGGAAGAGAAGATTTAGACGCTCTTTGTATGCACAAGTTATGTCGCTTAACAGGTGATGAGATTAAAGCTTTAGTACCAGTTGTTCAATCAGCAGAATATGCAGAATACGCTAAAAGTCATAGTCAAGAAGAGGTTGAAACATATTTAGTAGAAGAATTAGCATTGTATAGAGAAAGACAAACTATTGAAGATTTACGATATTTGGCTGACAAAGAATCTTTAGGAGAAATTGCATCAGAACAAAGAACAGAAATAGTAGAGAAAAGTTCTTCATCTTTAAAAGATAAAATAGGAAAATGGTTACATCCTGATAGAGAAAACGACAAAGATAAATCAGAAGAAAAAGGAGAATAGTATGGAAAATATGGAATATTCAAATGCACTTTATCAAATAAATGAAATATTAAAATATATGATACCAAACTTGAAAGCTAGAATACCAAAAAAAGTTATTAGTTATTTTGAAAATAATAAATCACAAGAATATAATTGGGCTATTGATAAATCATTACCATTAGAAAAACAAGACTTATTACCAACTACAAAAGAACTTTTAACAGTATTATATAGAGATTTTATATGTGATGATATAGAAAGAGTCAAATTAGAAAAGACATTGAGCAATAATGAATTAAAATATCAAGAAGAATTAAGAAAAAAATATAACACTGACGATATATTTAGAAATAGACAAAAAGCTAATGAATACATTGAAACACAGACACAAAGCACTGAAATAGCTCCTTATAAAGAGTCCTTTTTTAGGAAAATTATTAGTAAGATTAAATTATTTTTTCACAAGTAAATAACCATCAAAGCGAATGAGGATTTTACCCTCATTCGCTTTTTAACAATCTTTAAATAAAAATTAATTCACTAAAAACAATTTCTTCTGCTTGTGCTTTAATAGAGTTCATTGTGCCAACCCAGTAAAGCATATCTGTATTTTTCATATCTTCTGTCAAATTGCTTTTAACCTTTAATTCACTAGCAATCTGTTGCACTCTATTATCTGCTGTTTCTTGTATTTCTTTTAAATGTGTATTTAATGTTCCGTCCATTAGCATTATAGTATAATCAGCTTTTTTGTGTTCTTTCAAGTACTTTAATCTCATTCTTCCATATTTATTTAAAACAATTCTATAAATATTATTAGAGATTTCATTATCATTGTCGTCAAATATGCCATTTTTATATAAGTCATAACTAACAATTTTATAGTTATTATCTTTGTCATAGCAAATTCTTTTGTGAAAATGGCTCATAATACTATGCCAAAAGCCTTTGAATTTCTGTAATTCTTGTTTTAGTTTTTCTTTTTCGGTTTGTAACTTGCCTATAATTTTTTCTTTAGTAGATAGTTCCTTTTTTAAATTGCCGATTTCATTAACATTGATGTCTTGATTTCTACCTTTTTGCTTTTTGTAGTTACTGGAACACCTACAATGTGCATATGGGGAGATGTTTCGTCAAAATGTATTGTAGCATTTGCTATCTTAAAATCTGGTACAATTTTAATTAATTCAATTACTTGTTCATTATATACATCAACCATTTTAAACTTATATCTCTCATATTTATCATTCCAAAAATCCATATCTCCAAGTTCTATTATAATTTCACAAGCTATATCATTTTGGGATTCACATATTTTTGTAAAGTACTTATCTATTTTTCTATCATTTCTAGTTTGATTATTGTTATATTCAATTCTAGCTTGTTCAAATTCTTCTAAATATACTTGTTTTACATCATTTACAATATCATTTGTTCCATATATCGTTCTAATTAGTTCTGTTTGATTATCATAATCTCTTAATAAGTTATGCTTGTTTACATCTGATAAATCTTTTGCATTTTGAATTGCATTATTAGCTAGAGAAGTTGTGCCAGATACATTTTCCTTTGCAACTTTCTTTGCTAATTTACTTTTGTTTTTATCACTACCCAAGTGAAAAGAATATGCTAATTCTTGCTTCATAAAATACCTCCTTTGAAATTTCTTCGTAGCACAGGACTTTGACCTTGTCATAAGTCCTAACCCCCTATATGTTATGACATACTATCATAACATGGGGCTATGCGAGGCAATAAATTTTCTCCCACAGGGATAAAATTTATTCAAATTAACTCGTTACAAAATTTATATTTGCTAATCACAAATACGAATTTGTTCTCGTTAATTTGTTGTTGCAACATAGTAGATTATTTTTGTATAGTTGCAACAATTATTTTGCTTTTTCTTCGCAGAATTTTACTGGCTTAACACCTACTGAAATAGCAATAGGCTCTTTTGTATATATTACAATATCATTACTCTCATCTGGAATATAGTCAAATGCAGTATCTATTTCAGCTTTTAATCTTTCAAACTCTGGTCTATAATTACCAGTTTTTGCACTTATTCCAGCATCCTGGTAATAATCTACTATCTCATAACATTTAAATTTACAAAAAGTTTCTAATCGTCCCTTTTGTTCTGGAAGACTAAAGCCGTTCCCTTGCTTGATCCTCTGTTGAAACTCTCATATACAATCCACATTTTTTCTTTTCTTCGTTCAATTTTCAAACCTCCTAACAAAAAAGAGACATCAAAGTACACAAGTACCGTTGACATCTCTTATATGTAAGATTAGTTTTCTCTAATTTTCTAATGCTACCATTGATAAAAGTAGGAGTAACTTTAGAAAATTCACATATAAATTCCAATCGCTGTTTTAGACATTACTCAAATTCTAGTTTTTGCTTAATTATCTTCACTTCAGACACCATCCTTTCCTTCTGGATGGCAATTTTACAATAAAAAAATACCATCCTTTTTCAGAATGATATTTGCATCTATCTGTTCTATTAGTTCGAACAGATACGTCATTGGTGCAGATGGCCGGAATCGAACCGGCACGGTTTATTCAACCGCAGGATTTTAAGTCCTGTGCGTCTACCAGTTCC
>CAKPLV010000041.1 GCA_934167735.1 uncultured Clostridia bacterium
ATTTTCATCAGTTATATTATCAAGTTTTAAATTTTGATATTCTTTTAAATTCATTTTTTGTGGTTTTAATATGTTCATCTTTGCTCCCTCCTCTAATTTATATCACACAAATTTATAATTATCAATTACTTGCTTTATTTTTTAGAAATGTGATATAATGTTCGAAAAAAGTATGGAGAGTAGAATTATGATATCAAAAGAAAAAAATCCGGAATATATTAATTCATTTTTAAACTATTCAATAACAATATTAAATAAATCACCAAATTCTGTTAAAGAATATAATTATGATTTATCAAATTTTATAAAATATATGATGATTCATTTTAATAAAACAAAAGAAACTGATTTTGATAAAATAGATATACGTGAATTTACAATTGAAGATTTAAAGAAAATTACACTTGAAGATATTCATGATTATGTTTCACATCTTGCTATTGATAATAGAAGTAAAGCAACAACAAGAGCGAGAAAAATTTCAACTATAAGAATATTTTTCAAATATTTATCACAAAAAACAAATCTTTTAGAAGTAAACCCTGCTCAAAATCTAGAAACTCCGAAACTTGGAAAACGTATGCCTAAATATTTATCTTTAGAAGAAAGTCAAAAATTATTAAAAGCTTCTGAAAGTAAAGATAATAGAAATGCAAAAAGAGACTTTGCTATAACAACACTATTTTTAAATTGTGGCATGAGATTATCTGAACTTGTGGGAATAAACATTAATGATATTGATTTTAGTGAATGTAAAATGACTGTTATTGGAAAAGGAAATAAAGAAAGAACAATTTATTTAAATAAGGCTTGTATGGAATCTATTCAAGATTATCTTTCTATTCGTCCACCACAATCTTTGATTAAACATGATTCTAAAAATTCACAAAATGCTTTATTTTTAAGTGAACAAAAAAAGCGTATTAGTAATAGAACTGTTCAAGAAATTATTAGTAAAGAATTAAAAGAAGCGGGATTAGATTCAAAAAACTTATCTGTTCACAAATTAAGACATACTGCAGCTACTCTTATGTATCAATATGGAAATGTTGATATTAGAGCTTTACAAGAATTACTTGGACATCAAAGTATTTCAACAACTGAAATATATACACATGTTAATAATGAACAAGTTCGTAATGCTGTTGAAAGTAATCCATTGGCAGATTTTAAAAATTAAAAACCAGGTTAATAAACCTGGTTTTTTAGAGATTAGTCCATATAGCAAACATATCTAGCAACAGTTTCAATAAAGATTACATTTCCTGGATAATAATCAGTGTTTACAAAAATTTGGTTTAATAAATCTTTGTTATCTGGATTACACCAAATTTGATCAACCGCATTTTTTATTTCACTATATGCTATCAAATATTTTTCTTTATTTATTTCGGCAAGATTTTTACCATGTATCTTTGTTCGAAATTTAGAATGACATTTATCATATACTTGTGGATATACCTGATTATATGGAAAAAATTGACCTTGATCAAGTGTGATTTTTACTGCTTCTTGCAAGCAATAATAGCTATTAAGTTTGGGTGTCAGCCCTAATCTCCGGATAATTGCATTTATCTTTTGATCTGTTTTGATACTCTTTGTTTGCAATCTAGTCATTAGCCCTCTCCTTTACAAAATATATTTTAATATTTGCATATCTATTATATATCTTTTAATGATTTATGTCAAATTCACAACAGTATTGGTTGTATCTGTTCTTTATCTAAAGCACTTTCCAAAGTCTTTTTGATATATGTTGCATCAAATACAAGTGATCTTGGTTTTGTTATAGGATTATCTTGTCTAAATGGTACAAAATAATAATTTTTTCTATTAAGTAATTTCCCTATATTTTCTGCTGAACCAGAAAGTCCGTTATTTGTTGAAACGGCTATAACTACAGGTCTTTCTCTCCTAAGGTGAGATTTTGCTAATGTTTTCTGTTGGCAGTTTTTCATTTAAAATAATAGAAATTTTTGAACCATTTCCTTTAATTTGAGCAATTACTATTTTTGCTAATTCTCTTTTAGTATTCAAATCAAAATTATCAAAATTTTCAATTGCCTTTTTTAATATATCTGATATATCTTCATTATTTTCCCTATTATTTAATTTTATTTTTTCAATTTTATTTTGTATTTTATCACTTTTAAGTTTTAATTCTTTTAAATTTTTATTTATATTATCCATCAATTCTTTATCAATATATGAAATATTACTAATTATTTTATCAATTTCATTATTAGTCTGATTTAGCTGTTTTTCTAATATTTGTAGTTCGTCTTTGTTACTATCTTCACTATCTATATCCAATGCTTTTAAATACTTATATATTTCAATATTAGGTATTTTATGATATTTTAATATCTCAGAAATTTTATCATCAAGTTCATTTCCAACAACATTTTTAGAACAACACATTTGTCCTTTTGATTTTTCTTTTAATTGACAACAATATCGATATTTAATGATTCCATCTTTATTTATGCTCATATTTCTGGCTCTCATATGAGAACCACATTTATCGCAAAAGATAAGACCTGATACAAGTGTTTGTTTTTTACAATATAATGCAGATCTAAATCTTCTATCATTATTTTTTTGAATTATTTGCTGAATTTCAGCCCATTCTTTACCACTAATTATTCCTTGATGAAGTCCAACTGCAATTATCCAATCATTTATTTTTGTATTTTTTCTTGAATTTGTCTTATTATATGTTAAAAGTCCATATTTTCCATCAAATTTGCTTCTTTCATTATCACATGAATATATCTGAATATTTTTTTCTTCTAAATATTCTTTTATGTATTTATCATTTTTCACATATACCAAATTTGTTAATATTCTTTTCAGAGTAACAATACTATAATTTACATTTTTTCTTGTTTTTATATTATTATTTATCAAATATGTTTCTAATTGAGTAAATGATTTTAGATCTTTAAATTTTCTAAATATTAGTTTTACTATTATAATTTCATTTTCATCTATAACAAGTTTTGAAGCTTTTTTACTCTTTTTTATTATTTTGCCATCATTATCTTTTTCACATATACTGATTTTTTCATATCTTTGATTTTTAAATCCTAATGGTGTTTCACCACCAAGCCATGTTCCTGTTTTTGAAAGTTCTAGCAAATTATCTTTTATTCTTTCTGCAATTACTTCTCTTTCTAATTGTGCAAAAACACTTGCTATATACATCATCGCTCTTCCCATAGGTGTTCTTGTATCAAATTGTTCTTTGATTGAAATAAAAGCAATATTATGTTTGGATAATTCATTTATTAAATTAGAAAAATCAGCAATATTTCTGCTGATTCTATCTAATCTATAACATATTAAAACATTAAATTCATTTTTTTTTAATTTTTTAATCATTTCTTGAAATGAAGGCCTTTCTATGTTTCCACCTGAAAAGCCTTCATCTTCAAATATCAATGTTTTAATATCATATTTATTTATATTGTAATTGTTTTTTATATATTCCATTGCAAGTTCTATTTGATTTCCACAAGAATCTCCTTTGTCAGAATACTTTGATTTTCTTGAATATATTGCTATTATGATTTTTTCTTTCATAAATTTTCATCCTTTAAATATTCTAAAATTTTGTTTTTTATTTCTTTTTTATTTTCAAAGTTTTCAATATATTTATTTATCATTATAGCTCTGACATATGCAATGTTTTTTATATAATTATCATTAAATTTTTCTATTTCCATATACTTACCTCTATTAAAATATATGGCTAATTCTTAACAATATTACATATTTTTTCTTTTATATTCTTCAAGTGCTTTTGCAACTTGATCTGGACATGATGTTCCTCTATATCCACATTGAATCCCTTTTAATAATTCAATTACTTCATCAATTTTTCTATTTTCTACTAATTTGGAAACACCAACTGTGTTTCCTGGACATCCTCCAACTATTTTTAAACTTTTTATAATATCATTTTCAATGTCAAATATCATTTCCATTGAACAAACCCCTTCTGGTGTATATCTAAATTCCATTTTTTTCTCCTTTCTTATCATAATCATCCATAAAATGATGTACTTCTCCATCTTTTACGTATGAAATTAAAGTATTTAAATTTACATTTTTTGTACTATTATAAATGTTCATATCAACTTTATCATAAACACTTCTTAATTGTTTTATAAGTTTCTTCATTTCTTCTCTTTTAGAGCCTCCACCACCATTGTCACACATTGTACAATGTTCTGTAAATCTGCAGGCACATTGAATGAAATGTAAATCATTTCTTTCTCTCCATCTTATAATATCTGCTTCTTTAACATAATATAATGGTCTAATAAGCTCCATTCCTTCATGAAAAGTGCTATGTAATTTGGGCATCATTGTTTGCATTTGAGCTCCATATAACATTCCCATAAGAATTGTTTCAATAACATCATCAAAATGATGTCCTAAAGCAATTTTATTACAGCCTAATTCTTGAGCCTTTCTATATAAATATCCTCTTCTCATTCTTGCACAGACATAGCAAGGATGGTCATCTATTTTTTCAACAGCTTCAAATATATTTGTATCAAAAATTGTTATTGGAATATTTAATAATTTTGCATTATTTATAATTTTTTGCCTATTTATAGGATTATATCCTGGATCCATAACTAGGAAAACTAATTCAAAACTAACTTGTCTATGTTTTTTTAATTCTTGCATACATTTTGCAAGTAGCATTGAATCTTTTCCTCCAGAAATGCAAACAGCAATCTTGTCTCCTTCTTGTACCATTTCAAATTCTTTAATTCCTTTTATAAATTGGCTCCATATCTTTTTTCGATAAGTTGTGACTATACTTTTCTCTATTTCTTCATATCTTTCCATTATTATACCTCTTTAAAATCATTATAACATTTATCAAATATTTCTAAAAATTCATTTATTTCATTTTCTGTTGTAAGATGGCTTAAACTAATTCTCCATGAAGATAAAGCTCTTTTTCTATCATGTGTCATTGCCATAACAATTCTTGATGGAGTAATTGTAACTGTACATGCTGATTTTATAGAAATACAAACTCCATATTGTTCTAGTTTTGCTTTAAATTCTGTTGCTTTTATACCACTAACACTAATATTTAGAATAAAAGGATTATCTGTATTTATAGTATTAATTTTAACATCTTTGTTATTAACTAAATGTTTTCTTATCTTTTCATTTAATTTTTGAACATAATCTCTTCTTTTTTGAAATTCTTCAAATGTGATTTGTAATGCCTTTTCTAAAGCACATATTTGACCAATTACTGGTGTTCCACTTCTATAAATAGTTGTACTAGATCCTCCATTTATTAAGGGTTCAAGTACTATGTCTTTGTTTTTTATAAGTCCTCCGAAACCATTTAATCCATAAAACTTATGTGGTGCAAATGTTATTAAATCAACATTTTCTAAATTCATTTTTATTTTTCCAACTGCTTGTGTGCAATCTACATGTAAAAAACAGTTTGGATATTGTTTTAAAAGTTCTGCAATTTCATCTATTGGTCGAACTGTGCCAACTTCACTATCTACATAACAAACAGAAACTAATATTGTATCATTTCTAATTAAACTTTTTAAATGTTCTATATCAACTTGTCCATCGTTTTTAATATTTACAATATCTATTTCATATCCTTGTTCTTTTAAATATGTTAGTGGTCCACTAACTGATGAATGTTCTATAAATGTTGATATTATATGTTTTCCATTTTCTTTATAACTTTGTGCAATTCCTTTAATTGCCAAATTATTTGCTTCACTTGAACCTGATGTATATATTATTTCAGATTCAGGTTTTAAATTTGCTTCTTCTTGAAACATTTTTAATATTTTTTCTGTAGATTCTTTTATTTTATTATTTGCTATAATTCCTAAAGAATGTGTTGAATTTGGATTTCCAAAATATTTCATTGTAACATTATTAAATTCTTCAAGAACTTTTTTGTCAACTGGTGTATTTGCTGCATAATCTAAATAAATACAACTCTTATCCATTATCTTCACTCTTTCCTATAACTTCTCTTACGATTTCTCCTGCTATCATTAAACCGGCAACAGATGGTACAAATGAAATACTTCCAGGCACTTGATTTCTTTGTGCACATTTTCTTTTTGTACCAGGTGGACATATACAATTAACTTTACAATTGCATTGCATTGTTTGATCTGGCTTTATTGGTTCTTCGGTTGAATAAATTACTTTTAAACTATCTATATTTCTTTTTCTTAATTCTTTTCTCATTACTTTTGCAAGTGGACATATATTTGTTTTATATATATCTGTTATTTGCAATTTGGATGGATCTAGCTTGTTTCCAGTTCCCATTGCTGAAATGATTGGTATATTTAATTTTTTACATTGCATTACAAGTTCTATTTTCGCTGTAACGGTATCAATACAATCAACAACATAGTTTATATCACTTTTAATTATCTCTGTCTTTGAATCAGGCATAAAAAACTCTTGATATGTTTCAACTTCTGCATTTGGATTGATTTCTAATATTCTTTCTTTGGCTACATCAACTTTGTATTTTCCTATAGTTTTTCTTGTTGCAATAATTTGTCTATTTAAATTAGTAAGACAGATTTTATCATCATCTATTAATACAAATTTGCCAACTCCTGCTCTTACTAAACCTTCAACAACAAATGATCCTACTCCTCCTATTCCAAAAATAGCAACTTTAGTGTCTTTTAGCTTTTTTATTCCTTCTTTACCAATTAAAAGTTCTGTTCTTGAAAATTGATTTAGTCCAATTTCTTCTATATCTGATTTACTCATTTTTTCCTCCATATTATTTTTTTAATCTTAGTGCATTTAAAACAACAGTTAAACTGCTTAAAGTCATTGCGAATGCTGCAATCATTGGATTCATTGTAATTCCAAATGGTTGTAAAATTCCACAAGCAATTGGAATCATACAGATATTATAGAAAAATGCCCAAAATAAATTTTGTTTAATATTTCTTATTGTTTTCCTACTAATATCTAATAAATCTAATATTTTTTCTATATTATCACTCATAATAACAACTTGTGCTGAATCAATTGCAATATCTGTTCCTGTTGAAATTGAAACACCAATATCTGCATTTACTAAACTAATACTATCATTAATTCCATCTCCACACATCATAACAAGTCCACGTTTTTTTAAATCTTTTATTGTTTGTGATTTTTCTTTTGGTGTAACATTTGCTATTACTTTGTCAATTCCTATTTGTTTTGCAATTATTTCTGCTGTTTTTTCATTATCTCCTGT
>CAKPLV010000042.1 GCA_934167735.1 uncultured Clostridia bacterium
GTCATATACATACCACTCTGATTTGTACATATATATACTATTAGCTATTTCTGAAATTGCAGATAACATTATAATATTTTTTACCATATTTGAATTTTGCCACATTATAGTTGCAAACAACCATATTAAATACCATTGTTGAAAAGTTGTCAATAATAACATTGCTAATAGTAATGATATATTATATTTTTTTATTATTGAACTCCATTCTATATTTTTTTCTGTTAAAATATCTATACACATTTTCATATAATATCCTAAAAATATTACTGTTGCAGAATACTTAAAAATAGTCATCACATTACTATCTATTTGTAGCAATACTGAATAAATAGATTTTGAATATTTTGATGATTGTGTTATTATTCCTTTAAAGACTTGAAAATCTCTAAAATATATTGAATATTCTATAAGAATTATAGCTACAAATAATAATCCAAACAATATACATTTTAACAGCCTTATTCCAATTCTTTTTTCTGATCTATAATAACATAAAATTATTAGTGGCAATAATAAAATTGTAAAATATTTTATTCCTGCTGAAAGTGCTAAAAATAGCACACTCATATATAAATTTTCTTTTTTTAGCAAGAAATATATTGATAATAGCACTAAAAATACTAATATTACATCATTATGGACATTTCCTATGAATTCTAATAATATAAATGGGTTTAATCCATACATTATTGAAAAGCTCTTTTTATCTGTTAATTTATATATTAAATAACAATTTGCAATATGTATTATTAAATTAAATAATTTAAACACAAATAAGCACAAATTAATATTTTTAAATGAAAGCACTGCACATGTCTTAAATAATAATTGTGCAATAGGTCCATAAACAACTGTTGTATCTGCCCAATAATTATTAGCACCTTGTTCAAAGATTTCATCATCTATTATTTCTTCTTGATTCTCTGTTCCATATTGTTTGATTGTTGTATAATAAGGATTTTGATTATATACTTCATCTAATTCTCCAACACCCATATAATAAAAAATATCTGATGATGTCCATGGTAACATGAACATAAATATACTTCCAACAATTAATACATTTATTATTATTTCTTTTATATTACTAAAAAATTCTTTTTGTTTTATTATATATAAATATATAGCTGTAATAGCACAAAATAAAACAATATAAATTGTTGTTGATATATATTTATTAAAATTTTGATTTATAAAGAAATTATAATATGTGCTAAAACCAAGTACTGTATGATTTTGGATTAAATATATAATTGATGGAATTACAAGCAATATACCTAATAATAAATATGATATTTTTATAATTTTACTTTTCATTTTTTCCCCTATTTCATATCAATTTTTCTTTTTTGAATTATATCATATTAATTTTTTGATTTCTATTATTTGATCAATTTTTTAGAAAAAAGTGCACTATGTTAATGATTCATAGTACACTTTATAATTATTTATCATTTATACTTGTGAAATATCCTGGCTGATTTTCTTTACTTATTCTTGCATATGTGTTTGATATTTCATCACTTGTAAATTGTGTTTCATTTGGACTTACTCCACCAACTAATGAAGTACAATTTTCAAATACTTTCACAGCTGTTCTTGCATTTTCAAATCCACTATCTTCAGATACATATATCTTTTGAAGTTTTGGACATTTTCCAAACATATACTCTATTGATGCTCCATTTTTAACTTTAATAACTGATATATCTAAATTTACCATATTAGGCATATCTTGAAACATTCCATCAAATTTTGTAACTTTACTTGTATCAAATTTACTTCCAAGGATAATATTTGTATAACTACCTCCATGGAACATCCAGCTCATATCTGTGGCTCTGCTTGTATCAAAGCTTGACACATCTATTTCAGATATTGATAAATATTCAAACATTGCACACATATTAGTTACTGATGAAGTATTTAATTTCTTAATAAATGTTTGTATACTGTCTTGTGTTAATGAAACATTATATTTGAAGATTTCCTGGAAATTTTCAACTTCACTTGTATCTATTTCTGTTCCACCTTCAACTTCTATAGTTTGTAATTTATTAAATGCTGTTTCAACACTATTTCCATTTGAAAACATATGTGATGAATCTTGATTAAAGTTTATCTTTATATCACTATCTGCTATTGCAAAATAAATTGTTTTTTCATTTGTATTATAATATAATTTGATATTTCCTGTATTTGAAGCATCAGCATTTCCTATTTCAGTGCTTCCTGTCGGAATTTTTTCTATATTTGTAAATTTAACATGTTCAGTGATTGTTTTATAATCACTTATCATTGAAAAGATTGTTGTACCTGTTTTTAAAGTATAAGTTTCTCCATTAAGCCAAACTGCGTATAATACTTTATCAGCAAAGAATACACTATTTTCGTTATTATAATATGTCGGATTTTTAGAATCTGCTGTTTCCGCCCATCCTATAAAAATTCGATTTTCCTTTGTTGGCTTAAAATCAATATTCATTTCAAGTTTGTTTGTTCCAGAATAGGTTTTAGTTGTTTCTCCATCCTCAAATATCCCACCATTTGCATTAAATTCTACTGTGAATTGTTGTAAAATTGAAAAATATCCTGGTTTGTTTGTTCCTTCATCTATTCTTGCATATGAAGCTGTTGTTATATTTTCTTCTGATAATTTTGTTCCTTTATATCCTTCTAATTTTGCACAATTTTTGAACACATCATTTACAGAGTTTGGAATTGTTGTTGAATTTAATCCTGTTGTCACAAATTTATTTGAAACATATATTCTTTGTAAATTTTCACAACCTGAGAACATTCTCCACATACTTGCAACATTTGCTGTATCAAATCCTGTTAAATCAAGAGTTATCAATTTTGCACAATTATTAAACATTCCTGAAAATCCTTGATTTTCTTTTGTTCCTTTTACAGATGATGTATCAAATTTTCCTCCAAAATTAACTTCTGTTAATTTTGAATTATCTTCAAGCATCCAGCTCATATCTGTTACATTTTTTGTATCAAATCCACTTAAATCCAAAGTTGTTATACTACTTGTACTTCCAAACATAGCACACATATTAGCAGCATTTGAAGTATCAAATTGATTTATAAATCCTTGTATTCCTTTACTTGTTACACTACTACATCCTTTAAACATTTCTTCAAATTTTGTTACATTACTTGTGTCGATCTTTACACCACTTGATATCTCAAATGAAGTAACATCAGAAAACGCATTACTAGTTAATCCATTTGAAAACATATATCCACTATCTTCATTAAATACAATTGTAGATTTTCTTGTCATTGTAGATATATATATTGTTGAATTATCCCAATATGCTATTATTTCTCCATCTGTTAAACCAACATCTCCTATTTCTGTTGCACCTTTTGGTACTTCTGTTTTATCACAAAATATCACTTTTGTTGCTGTTGTGTATTTATCACTAATTACACTATAAAAATTCTTTCCTGTTTTTAATTTGTATTGTTGATCTTCTAAGCTATCAAATTTTAGCTTAATTGCAATATTTAATTTATTATCTGTAATATTGCTTATATCTTTATATTTGAACTTTACTGATATTGTCATTTCTCCTGGTCCATCTGCATCAGCACCTGTGATTATTGTATCAATTTTATCTTGATAAGATGTTTTATCAATTTCAATATTAGGATTACTATTTACAACTGAAAAAGAATCATAGCCTTCTAAATCTTCTGCTGTTAAATAACTTATTCCTGTAAATTTATAAGATAAATCAGTTACATTTTTTACATGTACCAAGATTGTAACATTTGTATCACTTGTAACATTAGTATCTGGTAAAGTAATTGATGATATTTGTAATAATGTATTTGTTGTTATATAACTCTCATATTTTCCACCAGTGGTTGTTTTATCATTATCTAATTCAATACTTTCAATATATAATGTTTTTTCAGGAGTTGCATATGCAGTTCCTTGAATATTAAGTGTTACTTCATTTACAAGGCAATATCCTATGCTCATACTTAAAACTGCAACAAAAATCAAAAGAAGAAATAATATTGATTTATTGCTTTCTTTTATATGCATCAAATTATTCCTCCTTTTTTCTAGTTTGATATTTCTTTAACATTACCATGATTTATTTCATATGAATATAATGTTGATGTCATTGTTGTAACTACAAAATATGTTTTGGTATTTGTTTCATTTTCTATCATTAAAATTGGATTTTGAATAATTTCTCTTATTCTTAATAAATCCTCAAATTTGCTAATTCTTATCATGTCATATCTACCAATATCAAACCCACTTTTAACTCTTTGAATATAAGGACCATATTCTCTTAAAATTCTTTTTAATCTTATATCATCTATAATTTCTTGTGGACAATTCTTTTTTACATCTTTTACAAGTTTAGTTATATTATTTGCTTCATATATTATTAAAATAATAGCAATAATAATAAATATCCAGGATGATTTTATATATTTTCCACTAACAAATGTCCTTTCTTCTGTATTATCAATATTATTTTCTACTTCAATATTAGCTGTTTTTACATTTAAAGGAATATTTATACCCATTTTTGATGTACTTCTAACAACTCCATCATTATCAACTAAATCTATATATAATGTTACAATTGTTTTGCAGTCAACATTGCTTAAATCATATGTTGATACCATATTTTTTATAATTGAATTATATTTTTTATAATCAACTGTTATGTTGTTGTTAATTGCAAATTTACTACTATTTGGATTAACTTCCTCTTCATCTTTTAGTATATCATTAAATTTGTAAATATCATTTTGTGTTGTTTTTTCTATAATTTTCGTTTGCGCTTCTATTCTATATTTATATTTGTATTGATCATAATTGTCTTTCATTTGTAAATTATATTTAAAATTGATATTTATGGTATCTATTAATGATGCTATATATTGATTATTTGCTGGTAATACTTCTTCATCAAAAAATTCATTTTTATTTAGAGAAATATTATAATCAACTTTGCCATTTTCATAATATTTAATACCTTCAGTTTTACGTTTTGTTAGGAAAATATAAAAAGAAATGATTATACAGATTAAACATATGAAAATTATAATAGATTTTTTTATTATTCTTTTTTTGAATCTTTCATTCATTATGTCATTTATTCTGCTTTCTTCCATTTACTCCTCCTATTTTTTAAAAATATCATTAAACCATAATGTTAAATAACCTATTTTATTTATCTTTGTTCTGTATATTCCTATTAAATCACTATTTGTAACATATCCACTATCATTTGCTGGATTTGCATCACCTTTAGTATAATATCTCATTTCATTATTAACATTTTTTACATCTATTACTCTATGAACAATTATCTTTGTTTCTGTTTTGAAAAGTATAATTTGTCCTTTTGATATTTTTTGATTTTTATATTGTTCAAAAATTACGGCATCTCCTTTATCAATCGTTCCTGTCATACTTTCTGATCCAATTACCAAAATTCCAAATTTGAATTTACATGAAACTAACATTGTAATAATGATCATTGATAATATTAATACTACATTAATAATTCCAATTTTTCTTTTTACTGTACTTGGTATAAAAACCTCTTTTTCTGGATATGTGTATTCTAATATCACATATATAATATATGGCAATATCATTTTTATAAATGTACAAATTAACATATGCACATCTGGTGTTATAGGTATTATATATACATATAGTGATATTATTAATCTATATATTATATTAGGCATTTTCCCATATCTTATTGATATATAATTAAATAGCAAATTATTAATAATAGCTACAAATATTACATAGCCTGTTAATGCTAAAAAATCTTTCGAACTTGTCAAATCATATTTTCCACCATTAACAAGTATTTCTAATATTACAACAAGTAAATATGCTATTAACTTTTTATGTTTTATATTTTTTTGTAAAATTTTCTCTCTAATATATTCTGTTATTATTATAAAAAATGTTGTTGGTAAAATAAATTTTGTTATTGTTTTTAAAGATAATCTTACGGTTGCTCTATAAAATCCAAAATGTATTCCTAATAAATACAATAATAAGACATATAATATTGCAAATATGCCTAACATGTATGTTACAGTTCTTCTATTTGCCGGCAATGCCCTTTGTATATTAACCATCATTTTTCTCATATTTTTTACCTGCCAATATCAGACGAAGTTGGAAAACAATTCTGTTTTCCAACTTTTGTCTAGCTTTTTTCTATTGTTGTACTGGTACTGCTGTTAATGTAACTGTTACATCAGTTGATTGATTTTCAACTGGAGTTTTTATTAATTCTACTGTTATTGTTATTGTTGTAGTATTTCCAGATACAATTTTAGTTGCTGTATCTGTTATTCCTGTTGTTGTAACTCTAAAGAAATCTGAGTTTGTAACTGTTGTTGCTGCTGTAACATTTGCATCTATATCATTACTGTCATTTTTTACTGTATATGTAGCTGTAGCTGTATCACCTTTTTTAGTTAATCCAGTTACTGTTATTGTTGCATTTGTATCATCTGTATATGTAGCTGTAGCATTTACTAAATTTGACACTTCTGTATCTTTATCAAATATTACTTTGAAATTATTATCATCAGCAGTTGCTGCAGCTGTACCTGTTATATTTAATGTCTTGTTATTCATGGCATATCCTATTCCTAATGCTAACACTAATACAAGTAAAAGCAATAATAATAATACTTTTTTGTTTTTCATCATTTGTTCCTCCTATTCTTATTACATTAATTTTATGATACAATAATTCGACATTTTTTTCAATATTTATTACAGAAGTAATACATTCGTAATATTATTGTAATATCTTTGTAACCAAAAAAGAAGTTATTTTTAGTTTAACTTCTTTTTCCTATTTTATTCTCCTACTGTTACATTTCCATTATTTGACTTTTTAGCTCTTAAAAATTTCAAATATAAAATTTTTCTTATTTTCCAAGGCATTATGGCAACAAGACTTCTAATTAAAATATTTTTAAATTTTTCATTTTTGGTTATAAGTCCATTTGTCAATAATTCACTTTGAATATATATAATTGTTTTTATATATTCAATTCCACCTCGTTTTTTATATGTATCATTCCCTATTCTTGCTTTTACAAGTACTTGAGGAATATTATATAAATTCAAATTATTTTTTACTGCTTTTATCCATAAATCATAATCTTCCATTTTTCTTAAATCACTATAGTTTCCTATTTTCAAAATAACATCTTTTTTATACATTACTGCTGAAT
>CAKPLV010000043.1 GCA_934167735.1 uncultured Clostridia bacterium
CAATGATATCAGCATATAAAGCAGTAAAATCTGGATATCAAGCTGCAATAATGGCACCAACAGCAATACTTGCAAGCCAACACTTGGAAAGTTTTCAAGGGATACTTGCACAAAAAGGAATTAGGTGTGAATTACTAATATCAAGTATTACTAAAAAGAAAAAGACTGAAATTCTTGAAAAACTTCAAAATGGTGAAATTGATATATTAATTGGAACACATGCACTTCTTGAAGACAATGTTGTATTCAAAAATTTGGGACTAGTAGTAACAGATGAGCAACATAGATTTGGAGTAAAACAAAGAAGTAAAATTGCTTCAAAAGCAGAAGAACCAGATATTATTGCGATGTCAGCAACACCAATACCTAGAACTCTTGCACTTATTTTATATGGAGATTTGGATATATCAATAATAGATGAATTGCCACCAAACAGAAAAACAATAGAAACATATGCTGTTAGAAAAAACATGGAAGAAAGAGTTAATAACTTTGTAAAAAAACAAATAGACGAAGGAAGACAAGCATATATTGTATGTCCATTGGTAGAAGAAAATGAAGAAATGGAATTAAAATCTGTTTTAGAATTAGCAGAAAAGTACCAAAAAGAAGTATTTAATGATTATAAAGTTGCATATATTCATGGAAAAATGAAAGCAAAAGAAAAAGATGAAATAATGGAAAAATTCAAAAATGGAGAAATAGATATACTAATTGCTACAACAGTAATTGAAGTTGGGGTTAATGTTCCAAATTCAAGCATAATGGTTATAGAAAATGCTGAAAGATTTGGATTAGCACAATTACATCAATTAAGAGGAAGAGTAGGAAGAGGAGAATATCAATCATATTGTATTTTGAAATATGAAGGAAAAAGTGAAACAACAAGACAAAGAATGAAAGTAATGTGTGAAACAAATGATGGATTTGTTATTTCAGAAAAAGACTTAGAATTAAGAGGATCAGGTGATTTCTTCGGAACAGAACAACATGGATTACCAGAATTTAAAATAGCAAATTTATTTGAAGATATGCCTATTTTAAAAGAAGTTCAGAACCTATCTTTTAAGATCATGAAAGATGATCCAGAACTAGAAAAAAAGGAAAATGTATTACTAAAAAAATTAATTCAAGACAAGTTTGAAAACAGAATAGAAATCTAAATTTGCTATTTTATGTAAAATGTGTTATAATTAAAGTGATGTCTAAGTGACATTGTACAAATTAACCAATTCCATATATTTGGAAGGCAAAAGAAAAGGAGAATACACCAATGGTAAGAAAAGAACTTTTTGTGCGGGCAGAGATGGAGATCAAGAAATTAGGCTTAGGTTATTATCATACATTGCTGTTAAGCAGTATGATTGCTAGAAAGCTTGCCTATCCGTTAGAGCACACGGATGAAATTATCCGTATTGTGACAGAAAAAACTGTACCGGATGAGTACAAGAAAAAGAAAGGCAAAGACCTTATTAAAGTCTCTGTTACCAAGGAGTTAGACAACTTGGAAAAAGCTTTGCACGAGTGCGTACTTTTGCCAAACGAGGATTTGGAGCGCGGACTGATCGTCTCCAACGTAGTTAAATACTACGCTAAGAAAATTCTCGATGAGAAATAAGTGTGTGTCAAGCACCAGGAGAAGTTTTCCTGGTGCTTCTCCTGTTATTGTAGTTTATTTTTATTAAATAATATTGACATTTTTGGGAAAAAAAAGTAAGATTATATATATAATTAAAAAAGGATGTTGATAAAAATGTTTTCTATAATAATGAAATTAATAGGTTCACTAATAGTATTAACAGGTGTTGTTTTAATTTATGATGCTCGTCTTATAACAAAAAAGTTATTTGGTTTCGGAGATCAAAATGAAGCAACAAGTGGATTGAAAATTTTAGGTACATTAATAAGTTTAGTTGGTGGATTAATAATATTTTTTTGTTAAATACCCAAAAATATATTGACAATAAAAATTTTATATGATAATATATAAATTGTTGATTAGTTATATATGCGGATGTGGCGGAACTGGCAGACGCGCTGGTCTTAGGAACCAGTGTCAACGACGTGGAGGTTCAAGTCCTCTCATCCGCACCAAAAGATTAAATCGTCGCACCAGACGAAAACCAAGAAATCAACTGTAAAAGGTTGATTTTTTTGTTGCCTTTTATTGCAAAGGAAAGGATGGTGTGATATGATAAATATTGTAAAGAAGAAAAACAAGATAAGCAGAGATTTACTCTCTAAAATTGAATGGGCTTGCCGTTTGAATTCTATAAAATTTGAACACCAAATGATATTAGAAGGTTGTTTAAGAGTTGTAGAACATACAAACCTAGCGTATGTAGAGCCACATAGAGTAATTATTAAGAATAATTTATATTTATTCTTTAATGAACATGATTACTTTTATGTGAGAGATTTAAGGACTAAATATCCTTTATCTAAATTACAAGAATACATAGCAAGGCATTGATTTTAGAGTTTTTAGAATTGCTTTTAATATAGAATATAAAACTTTAAAAAGTGCCAATAGTTATGTATTTGACTAGAGGCACTTTATTTAATGCCTACCCATTCAAACTGAAGGGAGGATTAAAAATTATGAATGAAGAAAGAAAAGTTGCAGGAATATATATTCGTGTAAGTACAGAAGATCAAGTAAGAGAAGGATTTAGTTTAGGAGAACAAAAAGAAAAACTATTACAACTTTGTAAATTTAAAGAATATGAAGTATTTAAAGTATATGAAGATGCAGGAATATCAGCAAAAGATATGGCACATAGACCAGCATTTCAAGAAATGTTAGCAGATATGAAAAAAAGTAAAATTAATTATATTGTCGCATATAAGCTAGACAGAGTCACTCGTTCAGTTCGTGATTTAGAAGAACTAATTGCAGTATTAGAAAAGTATAATACTTATCTAGTATGCGATAGAGATGATGTTAATACTTCTACTGCTAATGGAAGATTTTTTGTAAGAATGCTAACAGTATTATCACAGTTAGAAATTGAAATAGTTAGTGAAAGAACAAAGTTCGGTTTAAATGGTGCAATTAAGTCTGGACATTTGCCTGGCACTATTCCATTGGGATATAAAAAAGATGGTAATAAGAAAACTGTAATAGATGAAACTACAAAAGATGTTGTTATAAGAATATTTAATATGTATTTAGAGGGAAAGAGTTATCAACAAATTGCTAATATCTTTAATCAAGAGAAAGTATTAGAACCTAAAAAGTGGAGAGATTCCACTATACAAAAAATATTAGAAAATAGAGTTTATATGGGAGATTATGAACAATATAAAAGAATTGGTAAAATACAAAGTATTGAACCAATAATTTATATGAATGTAGTCGAGCCAATAATAAGTCGTGCTATGTGGGAAGAAACACAACTACAAAAGGAGAAAAATCAAAGAGCATTTACTAGAGACAGAGTTTATATATTTTTTCAAAAACTAAAATGCCCTAAATGTAATAGCATAATGAAATGTAAAGGTTCTGGTGGCAAAAAGAAAAAATATATGTACTATAATTGTGAACATTGCAAGATTTATTATAGAGAAGATAAAATTGAAGAATGTTTAGAAGATTTTATACTAGATTTAGTTGAGTATGATATGGCAGTTAAAAAGTATTTCTTTCCTATACTAGCTGATAAAAAAGAAACTAATACAGAAAAGTTAGATAAAGAAATTGATACTTTGCAAAAGCAAAAAGAAAGAATAAAAAAAGCATATTTAAGTGGCATAGTAGAAATGGAAGATTTCTCTGAAGATTATAAAATTATAGAAGAAAAATTGCGTATATTAGAAAAGAAAAAATACGAAACACTTAATCTAAATTATATCACTTTTGCTCCGCAACAATTAATGGCAGATAGAGATATTGAACGAGAAAAGCTAATAAGAAATAACAAACTAAATGAGACAATAAAAGCAGAATGGAATAAAAAATCAAAAGAAGAAAAACAAGAATTTATTTCAAAATTTATTGAATCAATGAAGTTAATTAAAAATAAAAATGGAGACTTTAAAATTGAAAAAATAAATTTTAGAAGAAGTTATATTGAACAACTAACTAAGTTCTTTCAGAGTGGAATATTTGATGTTTATTCACCTATTGAAGTTGATAATGAAGAAAAATATATTAGGACAAGTGTTAATATAAATCAGAAACAATTAGATGAATATATAGAAAGACTTAATAAAGAATTTGAAGTAGAATTTTATGAAGTTTTTTCAGAAAATATGAATGGAAAATCTAAAATAGTTGAACTAGAATTGAATAAAGAAAAACAAAAATTAATCAGATTGGTTGCAGTAAAAAGTGATAAAAATTTTTCAAAATCTAAAGAAGAAAATACAAAAATCGGAGCAATAATTTGTAATACAAACTGAAAAATGGGTTAATTATGGGAGACTACTGGAACTCTATCAAGCACTGAATTTTTCCTCCCTAGTCAAAATTCGGACTATGGGACTAAGTCCCAAACCCTATATAAAAAAATGAGAGGAATGATGAAAATGTTATTAAAAAATAATAGTGAAAAAGTAAAAATTTTAGTAAGATACTTTGAAACTTTAAGCATAGAAAATAAATTAAAATTATTTATAATTGTTTTAGAAAGTGACATGATAAAATTAAAAATTGATAAAAAAAATTTGATTGAACTTTTAAAAATTTTTTTATGTGTTTTTGATAATAATTACAATAAAAATAGAATGGTAACTTTAGAATATAATATGGATGTTTTTATATTAGCAAAGGTTATGGAAATGAATGAAACTGAAAAAGAAAATCTTGTATATGAATTATTATATAATATTTATTGTATTATTTTACAAAAACAATAAATAAAAAATATATAAAAAATGAAAAACACTTGACAGTTGTAAACAAGTGTTTTGAACTATATGTAGTTTTATATAAGGATGTGAAATTATGGAAAATGAAATAAATAGTTTGGTAGTTCAAGACAAAATATCAAATGAAGAAATAAAAAATTTAATATATACTATAAGAGGAAAACAAGTAATGTTAGATAGTGATGTTGCAATGTTATATCATTATCCTACTAAAAGAATAAATGAAGCCGTAAATAGAAATAAACAAAGATTTCCAGAAAATTTTTGTTTTCAATTAACTGAAGAAGAATATAAATCTTTAAGGTTCAAAAATTTCACCTTTAACGAGATTAATTCAAAAGATATAAATGAAGATAATTCTTTAAGGTCGCAAATTGCGACCTTAGATGAAAGTGCTGGTAGAGGTAAACATCGTAAATATTTACCATATGTTTTTACAGAACAAGGAATAGCAATGCTATCAGGTTTACTAAAAAATGATATAGCAATCCAAGTGAGTATAAACATTATGAATGCATTTGTAGAAATGAGAAAATTTTTAGCAGTAAACGGACAATTATTTGAACGATTAACAAATGTAGAATATAAATTATTAGAACATGATAAGAAATTTGATAAAGTATTTGACCAATTGCAAAATGAAGAAAATATAAAACAAAAAATATTCTTTGAAGGTCAAATATATGATGCATACAGTTTAATAATTGATATTTTTAAGAAAGCAAATAAAAAGATTTTAATAATAGATAATTATATAGATGATAGTGTTTTAAAAATGCTTACAAAGAAAAATAAAAATATAGAAGTTGTAATATTGACTTCTGAAAAAAGTAATATACAGAAAATAGATATTCAAAAATTCAATAAAGAATATCCGATATTAAAAGTAGCTAAAACTAATAAATTCCATGATAGATTTATAGTAATAGATAATAAAGAAATGTATCATCTAGGTGCTTCAATAAAAGATTTAGGTAAAAAATGTTTTGGAATAAACAGAATTGAAGATATAGCGATTATTAAAAAAGTTATAAATTTATAAGGTAATTTAATTTGATTTATGCAAATAGATAATAGTTGAAAATTAACAGAAATTGTGATAACATAAATATAAAATAAGTTGGTAGGAGTAAGTTTATGGAAGAACTATATAGAAAATATGGTCGGTATTAGAGGCATAGAAGTGAATAATGTAATTAATAAAGATTTAACATTTAAATTTAATGCGCATTTAACGAGTAAAACAATGATTATACCCATAATATTAATTATTATTGCCATGTTTGAAGGAAAATTTTTCTATTTATGGATCATAGGATTGTTTATTATAGTATTAATATATAATAAGTTATCAGTTTATAGTATATCTTTTGATAATGAAAATATTATAATAAAAAATAGTTTTAAAAAACATATGCTATGTTATAAAAACGGATTACACATTAAGATTACTAAGGGTAGAAATTTCGCCTATGGTATGGGAGGAGAAGGACGATTATATAAACAATTATTTAAAGAAAGTGATGCTAAATATTATCTAGTTATTGATTATTACGGTGAGCAATTTGTTTTAGATTGTTCTGTAGATGATTCTAAAGTGCAAGATATTATAATATTTATTGAGAATTTTTCATTTGAAAAAAATTTGGAATATGAACAAAAGCAAAAAAGAAAGAATTATATACGCTTTTCAAATTATTGAAAATAAAAAATGTTTGCATTATGGTAAAAAGAGGTTTGTTAAAGATTTTTATCATTAACAAGTAATATTTTTATTCAACTTTTGATAATTTAAATTTAGTATACAATGTATTAATTTTATATTAAAATGTATATGCAGTTGGTGAACGGAAATATTTTTTTGTGCTAAATGTGGGAGTATATGCAGAAAAAATAGCTTATTTTTTCGCAAATAAGTACCGCTAAGGCACCAAACAAAATAAAGACTAAAAAGTCATACAAACATTGATAAAACAATGATGTATGGCTTTTTTCTATAATAGAAATACCTTAATATTTGGAATTAAGAATATTTAAAATGTTACTCGATTTCTAAATTGAAGTGGAGAATAAAAAAATTAGAAAGTTAGATAAGATTACTTGACTAAAGAACAAATGTTTGATATAATGTCCAAAACAAAAATAGGAGTTGGTTTGAATGAGTTATTCAAAGAGCAATAAGAGCATGTAAAAATAGTGATATCAATCCTTTAGACCATTTTGTCGGCGCCGACAAAATGGTACAAATAGGTTCTGGAGCAGAAAGAATGCAAAAAAATTATAAATTAACTCGATATGCTTGCTATCTAATAGCACAAAATGGAGATCCAAGAAAAGAAGTTATTGCTCTTGCACAA